>NZ_JBISWL010000021.1:0-130228 GCF_044462265.1 Kocuria rhizosphaerae | reverse complement strand
GCTCAGACGCTATGGGTGTAGGCGGCGTCTGGGTCTTGTGGCCGGGGCCCCGCTTATGCAGAGTACGTGGATCACCCCGACCGGTCGGGGTCGGGGTGCCGACATGCATAGGAGGCCCCGGTGTTCACCGAGCGTACAAGTCTGGGACTGGATGTCCATGCCCGCAGCGTGAAGGCCTGCGCGATCGACAGCCTGACCGGCGAGATCATTCATCAGACCCTCAGCGCTGACACCGTCATGGTGGGCGAGTTCGTCGACGCTCTGGCCCGCGAGCACGGCCCCGTCCAGGTGACCTATGAGGCCGGACCGACCGGGTACGAACTCGCCCGCACCCTGATCGAGGCCGGCCACCGGGTCCAGGTCGCGGCGCCCTCGAAGCTGTTGCGGGCCTCCGGTGACAGGGTCAAGACCGACAAGAACGACGCGCTGCTGCTGGCCCGACTGGCCCGCAACGACGACATCATCGAGGTCACGATTCCCGACCGGTCCCGCGAGGTGGCACGGGACCTGGTGCGGGCCAGGGACGACGTGCGCCGGGACCTGATGAGCGCCCGTCACCGGCTGGGGAAGTTCCTCCTGCGCCACGGCCACGTCTACACCGGCGGCGAGGCGTGGAGCGGCAAGCACGAGGCCTGGATGCAGCAGATGGCCCGCCAGGACATCGCCGTGTTCGGCGAGGTCTCACGCATCGTGTTCGACGACTACCACGACGCGGTCGCCCACGCCCTGGCCCGCCGGTGCCGGTTGGACGCGCAGATCCTCCTGCTGGCCGAGGACTCCGAGTGGACCACGGTCACCCGGCGTCTGGCCTGCCTGCGGGGGATCTCGACCCTGACCGCGTTCTCTCTCGCGGTGGAGATCGGCGACTGGGACCGCTTCACGGGCCGGAACATCGCCTCATACCTGGGGCTGGTGCCCTCGGAGCACTCCTCCGGGCAAACCCGCTCCCAGGGCCAGATCACCAAGACCGGCAACGCCCACGCCAGGCGGTTGCTGATCGAGGCCGCCTGGCACCACAAGCCCCAGTACCGCCCGGGGAAGACGATGCGGGACCGGTGGGCCCTGGCACCGGCAGCCGTGGCCGAACGCGCCGATGCGGGCAACAGGCGCCTGCATCACCGCTGGAGCATGCTCAGCGAGCACAAGAAGCGTCACACGGTCGCGAACACAGCGATCGCCCGAGAGATGGCCGGCTGGTGCTGGTCGCTGGCGACCATGGACGCATGACCCACAGACCCGTTCACGGACCCGGCCACGGGAGATCTCCTGCGCGCCGCGCGCCGAGGAGACCAGCGATTCGACTGTGAGCAGTCACGAGATCCTCGTGGCCACGCTCGAGCTCAGACCAGCATCGCTCCTCGCGCCGAAACCAGCGTCATGCGGTAACCAACCCGCGGATATCAGACTGACCACGCGTCGAGACAACACGCCCGCAGAGATCACCCCAACCCCTCCATGAACGACGAAGCGGGGCACCCACCGATCAATGAGTGCCCCGCTTCACCCTGCCCTCTTGACAAGATCGACTACATATCAGTCGTAGACGGCCTTGACGCTGAGGACGGGGCAGGGGCTCTCGAGCAGGACGCGCTGTGCCGTGCTCGCCATGATGATCTTCCCGACCGGGGAGCGCCGCCGGATCCCCAGGACGATGAGCTCCGCCTCCCGCTCCCGTGCCGTGTCGAGGATGACGTCCGCGGGGTCGCTGTCCTGGTCGGGCTCGTGCAGCGTGTACCGCACGCCGGAGCGGGCGAGCTTCTCCCGCTCCACGTCGATGTCCGCGTTCGTCTCCGGGCCGGGGTGCCGCTTCGGCCGCGGCTGGACGACGACGAGATCGGTGTCCCGGCGCTCGGCCTCGACGATGGCGGCGTCCAGCGCGGCGTGTCCGGGGGCGGTGGGCATGTAGCCGACGACGACGGTCACGGGCTCTCCTCGGGTGGCGGCGGGAACGGAGGTCGGCTCAGGGGCCGCGGTGGGGGTCCTGGTCCTCGGGGTCGTCCTCCAGCCGGGCGAGGGCTTCCGGATCCTGGAAGCGCACCTTGCGGCCGAGGACCAGCCGGTCGTAGAGGAAGTTGACGATCCACAGGCCCAGGCCGATGAGCAGGAGCACCACGGCGATCTGGTACTCGATGAGGTCCTGCGCCCATGGGCCGACGAGATAGGCGCAGGTGACCGCGCCCAGGTAGGGCATCACTCGGGGGGCGTGGAAGTGGTCGTGCGTGGGGCCGTGGTCCCGGCGGAGGATGATCGTCGCGATGTTGACGACGGTGAAGACGCCCAGGAGCAGGAGGGCGGTGGTGCCGCCCAGGGCGCTCGCGGTCCCGCTGCCGAGCATGTTGTTGATCACCACGATCAGGCCCATGGCCAGGAGGGTGGTGAACACGACGGCGGTCCAGGGCGTCCGGCGCCCGCGCAGCACGTGTCCCAGGAAGGGCGGCAGCACGCCCTGGCGGGACATGCCGTAGAGGAGGCGGGAGGCCATGAGCATGTTGATCAGCGCGGTGTTGGCCACCGCGAAGATCGTCAGGAACGGATAGATCGTGTCGATCGGGATGTTGGGGGCCCCGATCCGGACCATGTCCAGCAGGGGAGTGGTGGACTCGCCCAGCACACCGATCGGCACCACGGCCACGGTGAAGATCGAGACGAGGATGTAGATGACGCCCGTGAGCCCGAGGCCGAAGAGCATCACGCGCGGGAAGTCGCGGCTGGGGTCCTTGGTCTCCTCGACCATGTTCACGGAGTCCTCGAAGCCGACGAAGGAGAAGAAGGCCAGCGACGTCACGGCCGTCAGGGCGAGGAAGATGCCCTTGTCCTCGGAGGTCTCGAAGATCATGGTCTGACTGAAGTCGGCCTGGCCCTGGAACGAGGCCCAGAAGCCCACCAGGATGACGATCAGCAGACCGGTCAGCTCGATCGACGTCAGCACGACGTTGAACGCCAGGCCCTCGGTCACGCCACGGATGTTGATGGCGGCCAGCAGGGCCATGAAGCACACCGCGATCACGGTGATGCCGGTCGTGCTCACGTCCATGCCGAAGCCCCGGGCGAAGTTCGAGGCGACGGCGGAGGCCGCCGTCGAGGCCGAGGTGAGACCGGAGCTCAGCACGGCGAACGTCACGAGGAACGTGACGAAGTGGATGCCGAAGGCCTTGTGCGTGTACAGGGCGGCGCCGGAGGCCCCCGGGTACTTGGTCACGAGTTCGAGGTAGGAGAACGCCGTGATGGTGGCCACCGCGAAGGCGATGAGGATCGGGGCCCACGCGGCACCGCCGATCTCACCGGCGATGTTGCCGGTCAGGGCGTACACCCCTGTGCCCAGGATGTCCCCCACGATGAACAGCAGGAGCAGGCCGGGACCCATGACGCGCTTGAGCTCGGGCTCCGGCCTGGGTCGTGTCGTGGGCTGGGCCGGATCGGTCATCGGGTGGCCTCGAATCGCTCGGGTCGGGCGGGGCGCCGGGAACGGAGAACGTGGCCACAGCCTATGCCACCTCCTGCGGCGGACCCAGCGGGCTGCCCGGCCGCGTCGGACTCCGGCTCGGGAGGGCGCGGCGTCCACCTCGTGCCGTGCCGTCGGGGCGGGCGACCCCCGTGACCGCCGGCGCGTGCCGGGCCGCCCCGGACCGCCGGGACGGCCCCCAGAACTGCCGCCTGTGTATGCCGATGACGATATAAACACTTGTCAGTTCGCTGTTCACCTGGAGCATCGGGCCTCCGATGGCCGGAGGGTCCCCCGGGATCCGGGACGCAGTGCGCAACGGTTGGATCACGTCCTCCGGCGCACCGGTCCGCCGGGGCTAGCGTGGAAACCTGTCCCGGTGGCCGGGCGGAGGAGGAGGACGGGCATGGGTGCGCTGCCGCTGGGCGACGAGGTCGTGACGGGGTGGTCCGGGCACGTCTACGTCGGGGTGAGCGTGGACGGCTTCATCGCCCGGCCCGACGGCGACCTCTCCTGGCTCGAGAGCCGCGGCGCGGCGGCAGCCGAGGCGGGGGCGGGAGACCTCGGGTACGAGGCCTTCATGGCCGGCATCGACGCCGTGCTCCTGGGCAGGGTCACCTACGAGCAGGTGCTCGGCTTCGGGGACTGGTCATACGGCGACCGGCCGGTCGTGGTCCTGGGCTCGAGATCCCGGGCACCACGGCTCGGGGCGACGGGGCGGGAGGAGCCCGCTCACAGGGTGCGGTGGGCGTCGACGGTCGCCGGGGCCGCGGAGCTGCTGGACGAGGTCGGCGCCCGGGAGGTCTATGTCGACGGAGGCGCCACGATCCGTTCGCTCCTCGACGCGGGCCGGATCACGGACCTGGTGCTCACCCGCGTTCCCGTGCTGCTGCGCGAGGGGATCTCCCCGTTCGCCGGCCACGGGAAGGACGTGGCGCTCGAGCTCGTGTCGGCCCGGTCCTATCCCGGCGGCCTGGTGCAGGAGACCTACCGGGTGGTGCCGGACCGTTCCCGGCCGCATCTCGTGCCCCGGTGAACCGGGGGCCACGGTGTGCTCACCGCGGCCCCCGGACTCCGCCGGCCGGCAGGGGTCAGTTGAAGTCCTTCGGGTCCGAGCCGATCCGCCCGCCGTTGTCGAGGCCGCCGATCGCCTCCACGTCCTCGGGGTCGAGACGGAGGTCCAGGGCCGCGAAGTTCTCACGGATCCGGGCCGGCGTGACGGTCTTGGGGAAGACCACGTTGCCGATCGCCAGGTGCCAGGCGATGACGGCCTGCCCGGGGGTGGCGCCGTGCTTGCGGGCCACCGCCTCGATGACCGGGTCCCGGAGGAGGTCCCCGCCCTGGCCGAGCGGGGACCACGCCTCGGTGACGATCCCGCGGGACGCGTTGAACTCCCGCAGCGCCGCCTGGTCGAAGTAGGGGTGGAGCTCGATCTGGTTGACCGCCGGGACCACGCCGGTCTCGTCGATGATCTCCTGGAGCTCCTCCCGGGGGAAGTTGGAGACACCGATGGACCGGGCCCTCCCGCTGTCGCGGATCTCCCGGAACGCCTGCCAGGTCTCCAGGTACTTCCCCCGCGCCGGGGTGGGCCAGTGGATGAGGTACAGGTCCACGTGGTCGAGGCCGAGACGCTCCAGGGAGGCGTCGACCGCCCGGAGTGCGGCGTCGTGACCCTGGTCGTCGTTCCACAGCTTGGTGGTCACGAAGATCTCGTCGCGCGGGATGCCGCTGTTCGCGACGGCGCGTCCGACGCCCTCCTCGTTGCCGTAGATCATGGCCGTGTCGATGTGCCGGTAGCCGGCCTCGAGGGCCTGGCCCACCACGTCCTCGGCGATGCCGGCGTCGACCTGCCAGACGCCGTAGCCGAGCTGCGGGATGCTGTTGCCGTCGGGGAGGGTGAGGGTGGGGGACGTCATCGTGGACTGCGTCATGGAGCACGCCTTTCGTCGGGGAACCGCCGTAGGGTGTCGGCGACGGGCCGGGAAGGTGCCCGATCCGGTGACCAAGTCTGGGCGCGGAGCCGCGGACCGGCAAGGCAGCAAGCATGCTTTCCGCTCTCAGCGCGAACGGGCCGGGGCCCTCGGCGGGTGGGCTCCGATGAGCTCAGCGGCGCCGGGCCAGCAGACGGGGCAGCGCCTCGGCCGCCCGCGCGCGCACCGTGTGGTCGGCGTGCGGGGTGAGCGCGGTGTCCACGGGGTTGACCTCGACCACGGGGACACCGCGGCCCGCCGCGACGAGCGGCAGGGAGGCGGCGGGCTGGACGAGGCCGGAGGTGCCCACGACCAGCACGAGGTCGGCCTCCGCCACGGCGTCGGCCGCACGCTCCAGGGCGCCGGGCGGCAGCGGCTCGCCGAACCACACGACACCGGGCCGCACCGCGCCCCCGCACGCCGGGCACTCCGGCGGACGCTCGCGGGCGTGCTCGTCGGCCGGGAGGTCGAGGCGGAGTTCCTCGGACGCGTCCCACGGCCGCTCGCACACGGAGCACCGGAACGCGAGCAGGCTGCCGTGCAGGTGGGCCAGGACCTCGGAGCCGGCCCGCTCGTGGAGGTCGTCGACGTTCTGGGTGACCACGTGGACGCGGCCGGTCCGGCGGGCGAGCGCGAGGTGCCCCGCATGGGGCCGGACGGCACGCAGCGTCCGGGCGCGCCACAGGTACCAGGACCAGACGAGCTCCCGGTCGGACTCCCAGGCCTCCGGCGTGGCCAGCTCTTCGGGGGACCAGCGCGCCCACCACCCCGTCCCCGGGTCGCGGAACGTGGGCACCCCGCTCTCGGCCGACATCCCGGCGCCGGTGAGAACGGTCACGGTGCGGGCCGAGCGCGTCAGGTCGAGCAGATCGGGATCGAGATCCTCCATGCCTTCCACGGTATACGCGCACCGGCCCCACGGACGGGGAACCCGGCGGCACGGCCGGGCGCGGGCGGTGAAACGCCCGGGCGCGTTGGTCGATCGGCGCGCGCACGTGATGGAATGGCAGTCATGAAGTTCAACGTCCAGCGCGTTCTCACCCCGGCCTATCTGACCTCGGTCGCCCTGATCGTGCTCGGGGTCTTCTTCGGCATGGTCTGGAACCCCGTCGCGGCGTGGGTGTTCGCGCTGGCCGGGCTCGTCCTCAACGCGGTGGCCGTCTCCGTCACCGCGATCGACGACGCGCCCCGGACCACCGGTGCGGAGGGTCGACGGCGACCCTCCCTCCCCGGCCGCCGGCCACGCACGGCCGGGGCGAACGCCGGCTCCCACGACGCCGGCTCCCACGACGCCGGCGGTCCGCGCCACGGCGACGCTCCGCCGGCCCGGCCCGGCCCGGCCGCCGAGCCGGAGGCCGAGACGCAGGCCACCCCGGTCGTGCCCCCGCGAGGATCGGCCGCCGTGAAGCCGCCTCACTGAGAACGGGCCGGACCCGGCCGGTCGCACCAGCCGGCCTGACGGGTCCGCCCGGACCGCGCGTTTCCTCCGACCGGACGGTTGTCAGACGTGTCCCTCCTCCTCGTGCTCGCCCTCACGGTTCTCCTGGTCCCTGCGGCCGCCGTGCTCGGGCGGTACGCGGGCCGGAACGCCGGCTGGCCCCTCGCCGCGGGCCTGCTCGTCCTCGCGGGCGCGCTGGTCACCGTGTGGAACGGGCGGGAGGATCCGCGGGGGGTGGTGCAGGAGGTCCCGTGGATGCCCACCCTGGGCGTGACCTTCCACCTGCGGGTCGACGGGCTCGGGCTGCTCTTCGGGCTCATCGTCCTGGTGATCGGCGCGGTGGTGATCGCCTGGTCGGCGCGCTACCTGGGGAGCGGGGACCACGCGTCCTTCTACACGCTGATGACCTTCTTCGCGGCGGCGATGCTGGGCCTCGTCCTGGCCGACGATCTCGTGCTCCTCCTCGTGGCGTGGGAACTGACCACGATGTGCTCGTTCCTGCTGATCGCCCGCTCCGGGCCCGCCGGCCGCGACCCCGCGATCCGGACGTTCCTGCTCACGGCGGCCGGCGGGCTGTGCCTGCTCACCGCGGTGGCGGTGATGTGGGCGGCGACGGGGACCACCCGGCTCAGCGCCGTGCTGGCCGACGACGTGTGGGGTGCGTCCCCCGGGGTCGCCGTGTCGGTGGCCGTCCTGGTCGCCGTGGCGGCCTTCACGAAGTCCGCGCAGTTCCCGTTCCACGCGTGGCTGCCGGACGCCATGGTGGCGATCACCCCGGTGAGCGCCTACCTGCACGCGGCGGCGATGGTGAAGGCCGGCATCTACCTCATGCTCCGCTTCACGGAGGCGCTCCACGCGGTGCCGGTGTGGAACGTCCTGCTGGTCTCGGTCGGACTGCTCACGGCGCTGATGGGGGCGGTCCTCGCGCTGCGGAGCCACGACCTCAAGGAGCTGCTGGCCTACTCAACGGTGAGCCAGCTGGGCTTCCTGACGGCGACCATCGGCATCGGCACGGAGTACGCGGCGGTCGGGGCGGCCGTGCACGTGGCGGCCCACGCGCTGTTCAAGGCGGCCCTGTTCATGGCCGTCGGCGTGGTCGACCACCAGGCGGGCACCCGGGACATCCGTGAGCTGTCCGGGCTGGCCCGCGCCATGCCCTGGACCGCGGGGACCATGGTCCTCGCCGCGGCCTCGATGGCGGGCCTGCCCCCGCTGTTCGGCTTCGTCTCCAAGGAGGCCGTGTTCAAGGCCCTCGCGCAGAGCCCCGCCACGGACGCGGCCGTGTGGCTCTCGGGGACGGTGGCGGTGATCGCGGCGGCCTGCACGTTCGCCTACTCGGCGCGGATGCTCACGGTGCTCCCGGGGCGCGTCCCGGCGGAGGCGCCCCGGGAGGCGTCGGCGGCGTTCCTGGCGCCCGTGGCCGTGGTGGCCCTCGCGGGCCTCGCCCTCGGACTCACGGGCCCTGCGGCCGGACCGCTCCTGGGAGCGGCCTCCGCCGCCGTCGCCGGGCCGGGGGCCGAGCCGGACCTGGGCCTGTGGCACGGGTGGTCGCCGGAGCTGTTGATGTCGCTGGCCGTGTTCGGCCTGGGCGGTCTGCTCGTGCTGGGGCGCCGGACCGTGGACCGCGCCCTGGGCCGGGGATCGTTCCCGGTGACCGGCGTCGGCGTGGTGGAGGCCTTCCGCGACGGGTCCATCGCGCTGGGGGAGCAGGTCGGCCGGCCCACCCGGTCCGACGTGCCGCACCGGCACCTGCTGCCGCCCGTCGTCGTGCTCGTGGCAGTGGCCGCCGTCGGCCTGGTGACGGTGGAGGTGCCCGGCCTCTACGGCGACCCGTCCACCATGACCGACTGGACACTGCTGGTCCTCGTCTTCATCGGGGTGGTCCTCGCCCTGCGGGCCCGCAGCCGCGTGGCGCTGCTGACGATCGCGGGCGACGTCGGCTTCGCGGTCGCCCTGTGGTTCTACGCCCTCGGGGCCACGGACGTGGCCCTGACGCAGCTGCTCGTGGAGGTGCTCACCGTCGTGGTCATCGTCCTGCTCCTCAACCGGCTGCCCTCCACGTTCCACCGCACCGGCCTCCGCCGGGGATGGGTGGCGGCGGCCGTGGCCGTCCTGGCCGGCGCGGGCGCGGCCGCCGCGACCTGGCTGCTCACGGACCGGCGCGCGCTGTCCCCCGCCGGCGAGTACTTCCTGGAGGAGGGCGAGGAGAACACGGGCGGGACGAACGTGGTCAACACGATCCTCGTGGACTTCCGTGCCCTGGACACCCTCGGCGAGCTGACGGTGCTGGGCGTGGCCGGGATCGCGATCGTGGTGGCCATCGAGTCGCGCGGGCTGCTGCCCAAGCGGCCGAGCCCGATCACCGAACCGGACAGCTCGCCGATCCGCAGCCCCCGGGACAACACCATGGTCCTGCGGGTCACCGCCCGCACCCTCGGCCCCGTCATCGTGGCGCTGTCGCTGTTCTTCCTCCTGCGCGGGCACAACGCCCCCGGCGGCGGGTTCATCTCCGCCCTGATCGGCGCCGCCGGCATCGCCCTGGTCTACCTCACGGCCCCCGACGACCGGGTCAGCCGGATGCGCCTGCCCTACACGCGGTTCATCGGCGCGGGCGTCGTGGTCGCGGTCGTGGTGGGGCTGCTCGGCCTGCTCGAGGGGTCGTTCCTCCGGCCGCTGCACCTCTCCGTGCTCGGCCTGCACGTCACCACGGCGCTGATCTTCGACGTCGGCGTGTACCTCGCCGTCGTCGGGGTCATCGTCGCCGCCATCAGCCGGCTGGGCGTCGACGAGAAGGAGCCCCTCCCGGTCCGCCACGCGGGCTCCGCCTCCTCGGTGCTGTACCCGAATCCCCCCGCCACCGCGACCACGGCCACGCCGCACAGCAGCGAGACGGCGCCCAGCGGCGTGGTGCACCATGACGGGGACCGGACCCTTCCCCCGTCGCCGGGCCGTCGGCGCCGTGCCCGCGGCCCCGGGGAGACCACCGGAAAGGAGCGCCGATGGCCATCGCCCTGACCGTCGGCGTGCTCGTCGCCGGCGGCGTGTTCATGATGCTGCGCCGCGGCATGGTCCGCGTCGTCATCGGCTTCATGCTGCTCAGCCACGCCGTGAACCTCGTCATCCTGGCGGCGGGCGGGGCCGACCGGCGCGGCGAGGCGCTCGGGTCGGGCCCGGACCCGGCGGTCACCGCCGATCCGCTGCCCCAGGCCTTCGTGCTGACCGCGATCGTCATCAGCTTCGCCGTGACCATCTACCTGCTCGTGCTCGCCGTGACCGGCGACGCCGACGACGACACCGACCTCGAGCTCACCGGCAGGGAGATGGAGACGCCGGTCCTCATCGACCGCGCCCCCGGGGGGTCCACAGCGCTCGCCGCCGACGAGCTGCGGCCCGGCCCGGTGCGCGGCACCGGCAGCCACGCCGCCGGGAGCCATGCCTCCCAGTGGAGGAGGCCCCCGGGTGGTCGCGGATGAGCGCGGGCCTGCTCCCGTTCTTCGTGGTCGTTCCGCTGCTCGCGGCGGGAGCGCTCGTGCTGCTGGGCGACCCCCGGCGCCTCGGCCGCATCACGCTGCTGGCCGTGCTCGGGGCGGACGTCGTGGCCTCCCTGTGGCTCGTGGCCGCCCTGGGGAGGGGCCCGACCGTGCTGGCCCACGCCGTCGGTCAGTGGCCGGTGGGGATCTCCATCCCGTTCGCCGCGGACATGCTCTCGGCGCTGATGCTGGCCATGACCGGTGCCCTCACGCTGATCAGCGCGTGGTTCGGCGTGGTCTCGCACCAGGCGCGCAAGCGGTTCTTCGCGCCCCTCGTGCTCGTGCTGACGGCCGGGTTCAACGGAGCCCTGCTGACGGCGGACCTCTTCAACCTGTTCGTGTTCATCGAGGTCATGCTCCTGCCGTCGTACGGGCTGATCATCCTGGCCCACCGCGGCCGCGGACGGCTGATGCAGGTCACCTCGGCGCGGATCTACGTGACCGTGAACCTGCTCGCCTCGACCGTGCTGCTGACCGGCGTCGCCCTGGTCTACGGCGTGGTGGGCACCGTCAACCTGGGAGAGCTCGCCGGCCGTGCCGCGGAGGACTCCGCACTGGCGATCGCGGTGGCCGTCGTGCTCGTCGCCCTGTCCGTCAAGGCGGCCGTCGTGCCCGTGCACGGCTGGCTGTCCCGGACCTATCCGTTCATGTCCCCAACGGTCACGGCCCTCTTCTCGGGGCTGCACACCAAGGTGGCGATCTATGCGATCTACCGGATCTACGCCGTGTTGTTCGACGGGGCGGAGGAGTTCCTGTGGGTCGGACTCGTGATGTTCTCCCTGACGATGGTCGTGGGAGTGCTCGGGGCGGTGGGCGAGCGGGACGCCCGCAGCGTGCTGGCGTTCCACATGGTCAGCCAGATCGGCTACATCCTGCTGGGTGTCGCCCTCTTCGGTCCCGCCGGGCTGACCGCGGGGATCTTCTACCTGCTCCACCACACGGTCGTGAAGGCGTCGCTGTTCCTGTCGGTCGGCGCGGTCGAGATCGCCTACGGGCGCCATCCCCTGGGCGAGGTCACGGGGCTGCTCAGGCGCGAGCCCCTGACCGCGGCCGTCTTCTTCGCGGCGGCCATGTCGCTCGTGGGTCTGCCGCCGTTCTCGGGCTTCGTGGCCAAGCTGGCCCTCGTCCTCGCCGCGTTCGGCGAGGGGCAGGTGGCGGTGGCGGCCGTGGCCGTGGTCGTGAGCCTGTTCACGCTGCTGTCCATGCTCAAGGTCTGGGGGAAGATGTTCCTGGGCGAGCCGGAGGACTCGTCCGGGGAGGTCGTGGGGTCGACCGGCGTGCGGGAGCGGCGCATCCCCGCGCGGCTCGTCGCCCCGGCGCTGGTCCTGGCCCTGGTGACGCTGACGTTCGGTGTGGGCGGGGAGCTGCTCCTGGGGGTCTCGGCCGTGGCGGCCGACGGCCTGGTCGACACCCGGGCGTACGTGGAGGCGGTGTTCGGGACGTGAAGTGGGTGACGTGGTTGCCCCGCGTGGTGGGGTTCGTGCTGTGGTTCACCAGGGAGGTCCTGGTCTCCAACCTCACGGTGATGCACGATGTGTTCACCGTGCGGCAACGGTCCTCCCCGATCGTCGTGCGCTTCCGGACCCGGTGCCGCAACGAGTTCGAGACCGCCACGCTGGCCATGCTCATCTCCCTCACCCCGGGAACCCTGACCCTGGCCACCGTCTTCCGGGACGGGGCCCGGAGCGGCGGGCCCGCCGGCTACGACCTGTACGTCCACGTCATGTACGACGACGACCCGGAGTCGGCCCGGCGCCGTCTGCGCGGATTCGAGGACCGGCTGCTGCGCGCGGCCCGACCGGAAGGAGCACCCCCGTGATCGGCATCCTCTTCGGCGTGCTGGTGCTGACGGTTTCCGTCGTCGTCGCCGGCATCCGCATGTTCGTGGGCCCCAACGACGCCAACCGGGTGATCGCCTCGGACCTGCTGTTCTTCTCGGTGATCGGGCTGATCGCCCTGCTGGGGGTCCTGGTGGGCAGCCGGGCGGTGTTCGACCTGGTGCTCGTGGCGACGCTGGTGGGCCTGCTGGCCACGGTGTCGCTCGCCCGGGCGCTGACCAACGGGAGGCGGTGAGCATGGTCTTCGACCCCGTCCTGCACGAGCACCTCTGGATGAGCGTCGTCGGCCAGGTGCTGATCGTGCTGGGGTCCCTGGTCTTCCTCACCGCCATGGTGGGCATCGTGCGCCTGCCCGACCTCTACACCCGGTCCTCGGCCGTGGCCACCGCGGCCGGCGTGGGAGTGGCCCTGATCCTCCTGGGCGTGTTCTTCTTCGTCCCGGGGGTCACGACCGCCGTCAAGCTGCTGGCCGCGGTGGTGCTCCAGCTCGTGACCTCCTCCGTGGGCGCCATGGCGGTCGTCCGGTCCGGCTACCTGATCGGCTCGGCCGTGTATTCTCCGACCCGGCACAACGAGCTGGGGGACGCCGCCGAGACGCTCCCCGGGAACGAGGAGGGAACGCCATGACCGCCACGGTGCGCAACGTCAACGTCGGCCGGCCCGAGGGGAACCCGGCCAAGCCGTCCCGGTCCACGGGCATCCGCAAGCACCCGGTGGACGGCCCGGTGGAGCTCCGCGACCCGGGCCCCCGCGGGGGCGACCGGGTCTCCGGGGTGGCCGGCGACTTCATCGGCGACAGCACGTACCACGGCGGCACCGAGCAGGCCGTCTACGCCTTCGCGCGCGAGGAGCTGGACCACTGGGAGCGCGAGCTCGGCCGGGAGCTCCCGGACGGATCCTTCGGCGAGAACCTCACGCTCTCGGGCTTCGACGTCGACGACGCACGGCTGGGCGACCGCTGGCGGATCGGCGACGTGCTGCTGCAGGTGACGGACGCCCGCATCCCGTGCGGCACCTTCCGGGCCGCCATGGAGGTGCGGGGCTGGTTGCGGAGGTTCACCGAGCGCGGCCGGACCGGAGCCTATCTCAAGGTCCTCGCACCGGGGGAGGTCCGGGCGGGAATGCCCGTCGAGCTGGTCCACCGCGCGACGCACGGGGTCCGGGTGGTGGACGCCTTCCGCGCCCAGACCACCGAGCGGGAGCAGCTGCCCGCCCTGCTGGCCGCCGGGGAGGACCTGCGGGACCAGCTGCGGCGGATGGCCGAGGAGCAGGTGCAGGACGCGGCGGGCCGGTGAGCGGGGCCGGGCAGGCTCAGTTCAGCGCGACGGCCCGGTAGACCTGCCGGACCTGCTCCTCGGACAGGCGGGTGTCGACCACCGTGGTCCCCTCGGGGTCGTGCCGCAGGAAGCGGACCGGCCCGTGCGAGCCGACCTCGAGGAGCAGCGCGGCGTCGGACTCGTAGACGGCCTCCACCACGGTGCGGAACCGGGAGCCGCGGACGGGGTTCACCGACAGGTCGAGACGGGCCCGGACCCGGCCGGCGCTGTCGGCGTCCGCCTCGTCCCCGGCCGGTTCCAGGGTCAGCTCCTGGACGACGCCGACGCCGTGGTCCACGACGTCGGCCAGCCGCCGTCCGAGCAGCGCCCGGACCGAGCCGAGGGTGCGTCGCAGCCGCCCCGCCCACCACAGGGCCGCTCCCACGAGGACCCCGGCGACCAGCACCAGGAACCACGTGGAGCCGGACCGCGACCACTGCTGCCACAGCAGGACCACGGCGACCGCGGCCAGGAGCGGGATCACCAGCAGGAGCCAGGCGCCCGCCCGCTCGCGCGGCGGCGGGCGGTCGGCGTCGTCCTCGCCGGCCCGCAGCCGCCGCACGACCTGGGCGTCGAAGTCGCGCTCGTCCGGGGGAAGGGGACGGGGCCAGGTGCCGAGGGAGTCCATGTCCACCATTATGGGCGGCTCCCGCCACGGGCCGCTCCGCGCGCGTCGGGGTCCGGGGCCGGTTTGATTGAGGCGTCAAACAATCACTCGTAGACTGGCGGCCATGACCGAGACCCGATGGCTGTCCCCCGAGGAGCGCGAGGCGTGGCTCGCCCTCGTCTCCATCATGTTCACCCTGCCCGGCAGCATCGAGTCGCAGCTGCAGGCCGAGGCGGAGCTGAGCCTCGCCGAGTACCTCGTCCTGGCCATGCTCTCCGAGGCCCCGGACCGCCGCCGCCGCATGTCCGACCTGGCCGCCGTCACCAACACCTCACAGTCCAGGCTCTCCCGGATCGTCGCGCGTCTGGAGCGCGACGGCCTCGTGGTGCGCACGGGGGACGTGAAGGACAAGCGGGTCGTGCTCGCGGAGATCACGGACCGTGGCCTGGAGAAGGTCGAGGAGGTCGCCCCCGGGCACGTGGAGCACGTGCGCCGCACGGTGGTCGACCGGCTCACGGCCGAGCAGGTCCGCCAGCTCGCCCTCATCGGACGCATCATCGACGACGACGCCTCGGGACCCACCGCGCTCGGACTGGCCGCCGAGCGCACGTGACGGCAAAATCCATGCCGTCGTAAAGGTTGCCACAGCAAGTAATTCTCGGCTACAGTGGTGACATGTCCACTACTGAAGCTCCTCAGCACACGTCCTCCGTCCGTTCCTCCGGCCCCGCCGCGCCGGTCCCCGGGACCGCCGCCGCGACCACCGGCCTGACCGTCCTGCGCGTGGTCCTCGGCATCACGTTCCTGCTCCACGGCTGGCAGAAGTTCTCCGAGTGGACCGTCGCCGGCACGGCGGCCTCCTTCGGCGAGATGGGGATCCCGATGGCCGAGATCTCCGCCCCGGTGGCCGCCGCCCTCGAGCTCGTGGGCGGGCTGCTGCTCGTCCTGGGTCTCGGCACCCGCGTGGTCGGCACCCTGCTGGCCCTCGAGATGCTCGGCGCCCTGGTCCTGGTGCACCTCGCCGGCGGCTTCTTCGTCGCCGAGGGCGGGATCGAGCTCGTCCTGCTGCTCGCCGCCGCGTCGCTGCTGTACGCCCTCGCCGGCGCCGGCCGCTGGTCCGTCGACGCCCTGATCGCCGCCCGGCGCCGCCGGGCCGCCTGACCCTCGTTCCCCGGGCCACGGGCCCCTGCGCCGCGGTACGCCGCGGCGTAGGGGCCCGTGGCCGTCCCGCCGGGCGTCGGGCGGGGGCACCCCTCCACGGGGCCACGTGACGGGGCCTGCGGGTCGGTGTCGGCGGGGGCGCGTAAGATCGGTCCGGCGCGGCGCGCACCTCGGCGTCGCGCCGGATCCAGCGCGGGTGGTCCCCGCAGATCGGGGCAGGCCGATGAGCATGCAGAACTCGCCGCACATGGTCATGTGGCGCACGGTCCAGGGCCAGCAGGTCAAGGACCGTCGCATCGACCGCGGCACCATCCGGCGGATCGTCTCCTTCGCCCGCCCGCACCGGACGAGACTCACCGTGTTCCTGGTGATCTCGGTGCTCACGGCGCTGCTCGGCGTGGTCACGCCGATCCTGGCCGGTGACGTCGTCAACGCCATCACCGGCGGCGACGAGGTCTCCGTGGTGGTCTGGCTCGCCGTGGCCATCGCCGTCGTCGCGGTCGTGGACGCCGGCCTGGGCGTCCTCAACCGCTGGTTGTCCTCCCAGATCGGGGAGGGTCTCATCCTCGACCTGCGCACCACCGTCTACGACCACGTGCAGCGGATGCCCATCGCCTTCTTCACCCGCACCCGCACCGGAGCCCTCGTCTCCCGGCTCAACAACGACGTCATCGGCGCCCAGCGGGCGTTCTCCAACACCCTCTCCGGGGTCGTCAGCAACATCGTCTCCCTGCTGCTGACCGTGGTCGTGATGGTCTCGATCTCCTGGCAGGTCACCGCGCTGTCGGTCCTGCTGCTGCCGATCTTCCTGGTCCCCGCACGGGCCATGGGCGGGCGCCTCGCGAGCCTGCAGCGCGAGGCCGCCCAGCACAACGCCTCGATGTCCACGCAGATGACCGAGCGTTTCTCCGCCGGCGGGGCCACGCTCGTCAAGCTCTTCGGCCGTCCGGAGACCGAGGCGGCCGAGTTCGCCCACCGCGCCGGACGCGTCCGGGACATCGGGGTGCGCGTGGCCATGCTGCAGGCCACGTTCGTCACCGCGCTGACCCTCGTCTCCGCGCTGGCCCTGGCGCTCGTCTACGGGCTGGGCGGTGCGCAGGCGATCCTCGGGAACCTGGACGCCGGCGACGTCGTGACCCTCGCGCTGCTGCTGACCCGCCTCTACACACCCCTGACCATGCTCGCGAACGCCCGGATGGACGTCATGAGCGCGGTCGTGAGCTTCGAGCGGGTCTTCGAGATCCTCGATCTCGTGCCCCTGATCCAGGAGCGGCCCGGCGCACGCGAGATCCCGTCCGGCCCGGTCCCCGTGGAGTTCGACGACGTGCACTTCGCCTATCCCTCCGCGGAGGAGGTCTCCCTGGCCTCGCTGGAGGACGTCGCGGTGCTGGACGGCCGCGGCGGCGAGGAGGTCCTGCACGGGGTGGGCTTCCGGGTGCTCCCCGGCCGGACCGTCGCGCTGGTGGGGTCCTCCGGCGCCGGCAAGTCGACCATCGCCCAGCTCGTGGCCCGGCTCTACGACGTCACGTCCGGGCGCGTGCTGATCGGCGGGACGGACGTGCGGGACGCGACCTTCGCGTCCCTCCGGGAGACGATCGGCATGGTGACCCAGGACGGGCACCTGTTCCACGAGTCGATCCGGGCGAACCTGGCCCTGGGGCGCCCCGACGCGACCGACGACCAGCTGTGGGACGCCCTGGCCCGGGCGCGGATGCAGCACGTCATCCGGGCGCTGCCCGACGGGCTGGACACGGTGGTGGGCGAGCGCGGCTACCGGCTCTCCGGGGGAGAGCGTCAGCGGCTCACGATCGCCCGACTGCTGCTGGCCGCCCCGCGGGTGGTCATTCTCGACGAGGCGACCTCGGCGCTGGACTCGACCAACGAGGCCTACGTCCAGGCGGCGCTGCGGGAGGCGATGGCGGGGCGCACCGCCCTCGTCATCGCGCACCGGCTCTCGACCATCCGCTCCGCCGACCAGATCCTCGTGGTCGAGGAGGGCCGGATCGTCGAGCGCGGGCGGCACGCGGAGCTGCTGGCCCTGGGCGGACGCTACGCGGAGCTCTACGAGACGCAGTTCGCGGACCAGGAGGTCTGACACGTGCACCGGGCCGTCCTCGCGCCGTTCCCCGAGGACCTCGCCGCGAGGCTGGGGATCGACGCCACGCACGCCCTCGCCGTGGTGCTCTCGGCCGTGGGCATCTACCTGGCGTTCCTGGTGCTCGTGCGGATCTTCGGACAGCGGGTGCTGTCGGGGATGTCGACGTTCGACGTCGTGGTGACCGTGATGGTCGGGGCGGTGGCCGGCCGGGTGGTGCTCGGGCACCCGCCGACCCTGGCCGCGGGGGTGCTCGGGCTGGCGACGCTCTTCGCCCTGGAAGCCGGTTTCGGGCGCATCCGCGCCGGGGTGCGCGGTGCCGCCGTGATGAACGCGCCGGCGGTGCTGCTCATGGCCGGCGAGCGGATCCTCGAGCGCAACCTGCACCGGGCCCACGTCGTGGAGGCCGAGCTCTTCGGGGCCCTGCGCAAGGCGGGCGTGCGGAGCCTCGAGGAGATCGCGTGCGTGGTCTTCGAACCCTCCGGCACGATCAGCGTCCTGCGCCGCGGCGAGCCGGTGGACCCCCGGCTGCTCCGCGGGGTCCGTGATGCGCACCTGGTGCCGCGGGAACTCCTGCGCGGGGAGCCGGACGGCCGCTGAGCAGCGGGGCCCGGGTGCGGTCGGGACCCACCCGCCGCCGGGCGGCCGCCCGGGCGGCCGGGACGCTCACTGCTTGGGCGACCAGAAGCGGCGGTCGCGGTCCCACTGGACCGTGCCGCCGTGGGCCTTGCGGAAGGCCGCCAGCACCTCTTTGCTGATCGCGGTGTGACCGTTCTCGAGCGTCCGGACCCACTCGGGCCCGAACCTCTCGGGGATCTCCTGGACCGCCTGGTCCTGGGACAGCCGTCCCTCGGTGCGGATGCGGTCCACCATCCAGGCGGCGATGTCCTGTGCGCTCGTCATGGCACGAGCCTACGCGGGTCGGAGCCCCGGCCGACGGGGGTGGCCGCGGTGGCGGCCGGGTGGAACCATGGGCCCATGGTGCGCGTGCGGACGGCCGGCCCCTCGGAGCTCGCGGCGGCGGGGCGGCTCCTCGACGCGTTCAACCGCGAGTTCGGCGATCCCACGCCTGGGGCGGAGTGGCTCTCGCGCCGGCTCGCGGAGCTCGTGGGGCGCGGCGGCACGATCGTGCTCCTGGCGGGGGAGGGGCCGGACGCGATCGCGGTGGTCCGGGTCCGGCCCGGACTGTGGTCGGCGGGCGACGAGTGGTACCTCGCCGAGCTCTACGTGGTGCCCGGGCGACGGGGACACGGCGTGGGCCGGGCGCTGCTGAGCGCCGTTCTCGAGCGGGCCCGCGCGGCCGGCGCCGATCTGGTGGACGTGGCGACGAGCGAGGACGACGTCGCGGCCCGGGCGCTCTACGAATCGGTGGGCTTCACCCGCTTCGAGGGCGGGGACGGCGGGCTGACCTTCTCCTACGAGCTGGAGCTCTGAGCTCTGACGCGACGCCTCAGGCGAGCCGCACCACGGTGCGGGCGTCGGCGTCCCAGCGCCGCACGGCCACGGCCCGCAGGGGCGCGGGGTGCGGCTCGAGGACCTCGAGCGCCGTGGCCACCTGCTCCGGACGCATCCGCCGGGCCAGGGTCACGTGCGGGGTCCACGCGCCGGGGTAGGAGGTGCGGACCTGCCCGCGCACGGTGCCCACGGCGGTGCAGACCCGCCGGTGCAGCTCGAGCAGCTCCGGAGTGGTCACGACCTGGCGCACCACCACGTAGCCGCCCCGGCCCGGCCCGAACAGCAGCACTCCCGCGGTGGCCAGCGGCAGGTCCACGAACCCGGCGGCCGCGGCGACCCGCTCGTCGATGCCGGGGACCGTCTCCGGCGCGAGGGAGGGCGCCGCCACGAGGGTGATGTGGGGCCTGTTGGTGTCGGAGCGGTGCCGCCCGGAGCTGGGCAGTCCGGCCTCGACCAGCCGTTCCCAGTCGGCGCGCACCGACGCCTCGGCCGCCTCGCCGAGCAGCAGCTCCAGGCTGTGCATCGCCCACCTCCTCCGTGCGCGCCGGGCCCGTGTGCGGGCCGTCCCGGTGGACGCGAGTCTAGCGGGGGGCTCCGGAGGCGCGCGCCTATACTGGCCGGACGCCGAGGGGAGGATCTCCATGACCGACATCGCGATCCGCTTCGACGGCGCCGGCAAGACGTACCCCGACGGGACCACGGCCGTCGACGCCCTGGACCTCGAGATCCCCCGGGGGTCGCTCACCGTCTTCGTCGGTCCCTCCGGCTGCGGCAAGACGACCTCCCTGCGGATGATCAACCGCATGGTCGAGCCGACCTCGGGCACGATCACCGTGGAGGGCCGCGACATCGCCTCGGTGCCGGCCCACGAGCTGCGCCGTTCCATGGGCTACGTGATGCAGCAGTCCGGGCTGCTCCCGCACCGCACCGTGCTCGACAACATCGCGACCGTTCCCCGGCTCAACGGCGTCCCCCGGAAGCAGGCGCGGGAACGGGCCCGCGAGCTGCTGACCACAGTCGGTCTCGACGCGGCGCTCGGCGGGCGGTACCCGGCCCAGCTCTCCGGCGGGCAGCAGCAGCGTGTCGGGGTGGCCCGGGCGCTCGCCGCGGACCCGCCGGTCCTGCTGATGGACGAGCCGTTCTCCGCCGTGGACCCGGTGGTGCGCCAGGACCTGCAGCGCGAGCTCCTGGACCTGCAGCAGCGCCTGCACCGCACGATCGTCTTCGTCACCCACGACATCGACGAGGCCGTCCTGCTCGGCAACCGGGTGGCGGTCTTCGCCACGGGCGGTCGCCTGGCCCAGTACGCCACCCCGGAGGAGCTGCTGCGGGCGCCCGCCGACGACTTCGTGGCGGACTTCGTGGGCCGCGACCGCGGCTTCCGCTCGCTGACCTTCGACCCGGCCCACGACATCCCCGTGCGGCCGGTGGCCACCGTGCGCCCGGACGGCGGCCACGGCGTCGCGGGGCCGGGCGCGGACCCGCTCCCCGGGGGGTGGGTGCTGCGGGTGGACGACGACGGCGCCCCGCGCGGCTGGGTGCGCGGCGGCGCCGAGGACGAGCCCGTGGTCGGGGGCACGCTGCACCGGCCCGGAGGCTCCCTGCGCAGCGCCCTGGACGCCGCGCTGTCCTCGCCCTCGGGGCTGGCGGTGGTCGTCGACGACGACGGCCGGGCCGCCGGCGTCATGGAACCGGCGGAGATCGTGGCGGCCATCGAGGACGCGCGGCTCGGCGGGCGGACGCCGCGATGACCTGGACGGCCCGGAACTGGCCCTACGTCCTGGAGCTCACGGGCACGCACCTCGTCCAGTCCGTGCTGCCGCTGCTGTTCGGGGTGCTCGTCGCGGTCCCCGTCGCCCGGCTCGCCACGCGAAACCCGGTGCTGCGCCCGGTGCTCGTCACGGGCTCCTCCCTGCTGTACACCATCCCCTCACTGACGCTGTTCGTCGTCCTCCCCCTGGTCCTCGGCACGCAGATCACGTCGGTGGTCAACGTCGTCGTGGCACTGACGGTCTACGTCGTGGCCATCCTCGTCCGGTCCTCCGTGGACGCCTTCGAGTCGGTGGACCGGGACGTCCTGCAGGCGTCCACCGCGATGGGCTACCGTCCCCTGCGGCGCTTCCTGGCCGTCGAGCTGCCGCTGGCCGTCCCGGTGCTCGTCGCCGGGCTGCGGGTCGCCTCCGTCAGCAACATCTCGATGGTCAGCGTGGGCGCCGTGATCGGCGTCCGCTCCCTCGGCACCCTCTTCACCGACGGGTTGCGCCGGTCGATCCTCGAGGAGATCGTGGTCGGCATCGTCCTGACCGTGGTCCTGGCGGTGCTCGTCGACCTGGTGCTGCGGGGCACGGGACACGCGCTCACCCGATGGCAGCGGGCGGGGACCGCCCGGAGGCCCCTGCCCCGCGTGCGGCGGGGGGCGGAGAGATGAGCTTCCTCGGCTCGGCGGTCGCCTGGCTGTCGGACCCCGGGAACTGGTCCGGGTCGGGTGGCATCCCGGTCCGGCTGCTCGAGCACCTGGGGTACAGCGGCGTGACGCTGGCCGTGGCCCTGGCCGTGGCCGTCCCGCTGGGCCTGTGGGTCGGGCACACCGGGCGCGGCTCCGGCGTCGTCGTCGGCCTGGCGGGGGCCCTGCGGGCGCTGCCCACCCTGGGCCTGCTGACCCTGTTCACCCTGCTGCTGGGCCTGGGGGCCGTGCCGCCGATCATCGCGCTGGTGCTGCTGGCGATCCCGCCGATCCTCTCGGGAACCTACGCGGGGATCGCGAACGTGTCCCCGGCCCTCAAGGACGCCGGCACCGCCATGGGGATGACGGGGGCCCAGGTGCTGGCCCGCGTCGAGCTGCCGAACGCGCTGCCCGTGATCCTCGGCGGGATCCGCAACGCGGCCCTGCAGGTCGTGGCGACCGTGACCGTGGTCGCCTACATCAACCTCGGCGGACTGGGCCGCTACCTCATCGACGGCCTGGCGGTGCGCGACTACGACCGGATGCTGGGGTCCGTGGTGCTCGTGGCGCTGCTCGCGCTCACCGTGGACGCGGCCCTCGCCCTCGCCCAGCGGCTCGCCACCTCACCCGGCCTGCGCCCGGCCGCCTGACCCCCGACCCACCCGACCGACAGGAGAACCACCATGACCACGCCTTCCCCCACCGTCCTCCGCCGTGCCGCCGCACCGGCCCTGGGTGCCGCCCTGGTCCTGGGGCTGACCGCCTGCGGCGGCGACCCCCTGGCGGAGGACGGCGGCACGGCCGACGGCACCACCGGGACCGTGACGGTCGGCTCCGCGGACTTCCCCGAGAGCCAGATCGTGGCTGAGCTCTACGCCGGGGCCCTGGAGTCCGCGGGCATCGACACGGAGACCTCCCTCGGCATCGGAGCGCGGGAGGCCTACGTGGGGGCCGTGCAGGACGGGTCCGTGGACGTCGTCCCGGACTACTCCGGCAACCTCCTGCTCTTCGCGGACCCGGAGGCCACGGCGAGCTCCGCCGAGGAGATCATGGACGCGCTGCCGGACGCGCTGCCGGAGGGCCTCACCGTCCTGGAGCCGGCCGAGGCGCAGAACAAGGACGCCATGGTCGTCACCGCCGGGACCGCGCAGGAGTACGGGCTGACCAGCATCGCGGACATGGCGGAGGTCTGCGACGAGCTGGTGCTCGGCGGTCCCCCCGAGTTCGCGGAGCGGGCCTACGGGCTGCAGGGCCTCGAGGAGAGGTACGGGTGCGTGCCGCAGTCCTTCGAGCCGATCAACGACGGCGGCGGGCCCCTGACGGTCCAGGCGCTGCTGGACGGGGACGTGGACGTGGCGGACATCTTCACGACCACCCCGGCGATCGCCGACAACGACCTCGTGGTGCTCGAGGACCCCGAGAACAACTTCATCGCCCAGCAGGTGCTCCCGCTGGCCTCGGCGGACCGGCTGCCGCAGGAGGCCGTGGACGCCCTGAACGAGCTGTCCGCCGCGCTCACCACGGAGGACCTCCTCGAGCTGAACCGCAAGGTCAGCGGGGACGACCCGGTCAGCCCGGCCGACGCCGCGCAGGAGTGGCTCTCCGCCAACGGGTACTGAGCCCTGCCGCAGGTGACGCCCCGGGACGCGAGCGTCCCGGGGCGTGTCCGTGTTCCAGGGGCGACGTCGTCGTCGGGCCACCTCGGCAGCCGTCCTGCACAGGGTTCTCCACACCCGTCGAACGGGTCCCGCGGGCCCCCTCGACGCACCGGGCCTGCTCGGGCGGGGCCGGGGGCCGGAACTCACCACGCGTTCCCGGGAGCCTGTCCACACCTGTGGACAACTCTGTGCACAGGGATGTGGAGCACGGCATCGGTCCTGTCGGAAAAGCCGTGGGCGCATCAGTATGCTGTGGTGCGGAGCAGTCCCGCCGTCCGGCGGGGCGGTGTCCGTGACCATCCGAGGGCTCGTCGTCAAGGAGGATCTCGAGCTCGGAGACCGCGCCCGCCGCTGGTGCGGACGACCGAGGGAGCTAGTGTGTCCAACACCGTTACGCCCGGGATCCCGGGCCTGTCGCCGGAGAACCAGGCGCGTGTCGTCACGGCGAGCGTCCGCGACCGGATGCGTGAGCGACGTCCCGAGGCGCCCGGACGAACCGGGTGGGAGGACTTCGACCGGCGGTTCGACGAGCACTTCCCACGGCTGACGCTCCTGTTCGCCGAGATCTACGGGCACCGTGAGGACTTCCTGGACCAGCTCGCCGAGCTCGGGCTGCAGCTGGCGCGCTCCTGGGCCGAGCGCCCGGAGGACCTGAAGGCCCTCGACGCCCGGCGCGAGCAGGATCCGTCCTGGTTCGGCTCGCGGCAGATGCTCGGCGGCGTCTGCTACGTGGACCGCTACGCCGGCGACCTCCAGGGCATCCGGGACCAGATCCCGTACTTCCGGGAACTGGGCCTGACCTACCTGCATCTCATGCCCCTGTTCGAGGCGCCGGAGGGCAACTCGGACGGCGGTTATGCCGTGTCCTCCTACCGTCGCGTGGACCCCCGGCTGGGCACCATGGAGGAGCTGGCGGACCTGAGCCGGGAGCTGCGCTCCCACGGGATCAGCCTCGTGCTGGACTTCGTCTTCAACCACACCTCCGACGAGCACGAGTGGGCCCGGCGGGCCGCGGCGGGGGAGCAGGAGTTCGAGGACTACTACTGGATCTTCCCTGACCGCACCGTCCCGGAGCAGTTCGAGCGCACCACGCGCGAGATCTTCCCCGACGACCACCCCGGCTCCTTCACCCGCGTCCGCGCGAGCGAGGACGACCCGCGCTGGGTGTGGACCACGTTCTACTCCTTCCAGTGGGACCTCAACTACACGAACCCCGCGGTGTTCCGGGCCATGGCCGCCGAGCTGCTGTTCCTGGCCGCGCAGGGCGTCGAGGTGCTGCGGATGGACGCCGTGGCCTTCATCTGGAAGCAGCTCGGGACCGCGTGCGAGTCCCTGCCCCAGGCGCACGTGCTGCTGCGCGCCTACAACGCCGTGTGCCGCATCGCCGCGCCCTCGGTCCTGTTCAAGTCCGAGGCGATCGTCCACCCGGACGAGGTCGTGCGCTACATCGAACCGGGCCAGTGCCAGCTCTCCTACAACCCGCTCCAGATGGCCCTCACCTGGGAGGCCATGGCCACCCGGGAGCCGAAGCTGCTCGCCCAGGCGCTCGCGGAGCGCCACTCGCTGCCGCCCGGCACGGCATGGGTCGACTACGTCCGGGGCCACGACGACATCGGCTGGACGTTCTCCGACGAGGACGCCGCCCGGCTCGGCCTCCAGGGGCACGACCACCGGCGCTTCCTCAACGCGTTCTACACCGGGCGCCACCCCGGCAGCTTCGCCGACGGCGTCCCGTTCCAGGAGAACCCGCGAACGGGCGACTGCCGCGTCTGCGGGACGACGGCGTCCCTGCTCGGCCTGGCCACGGACCCCGGCCCCGCGGTGGACCGGATCCTGCTCGCGCACTCGGTGGCGATGAGCACCGGCGGCGTCCCGCTGCTGTACCTCGGGGACGAGGTGGGCCAGCTCAACGACCCCGCGTGGGACCAGGACCCCGCCCACGCCGGGGACGCCCGCTGGGTGCACCGGCCGCTCCGACCGGCCGAGGACTACGAACGGCGGCACGAGCTGTTCTCGGTGCAGGGCCGGATCTTCGGCGGCATCCGCCGGATGGTCGAGCTGCGCCGCAACGCCCCGGAGTTCGACGGCAACGCCCTGATCCCCTTCGACGCCCGCAATCCGCACGTGCTGGGCTACCAGCGGCCGGGGTCGAACACCATGGTGCTGTGCCTGGCGAACTTCTCGGACTGGTCCCAGTTCGTCACCGGGGAGACCCTCTCCGGCTTCCTGCCCCTGGCCACGGAGCTGCAGGGGGACGACGAACTGGACCTGCGCCACGGTCTGCTCCTGGACGCCCACGGGTTCCTGTGGATCCGCGTCGTCCCGAAGCACTGACCCCGTGGGGGCGTGGACCGTGCTCGTGCTCTCGGGCGTGCTCGAGGCGGTCTGGGCCTCCGCGCTGGCCGCCTCGGACGGCTTCCGCCGGCCCGGCCCGGTCGTGGTGTTCCTCGTGGCCGCGGCCGCGAGCCTGCTGGGCCTCGCCCACGCCATGACCACGCTGCCCACGGGCACTGCCTACGCCGTGTGGGTGGGCATCGGTGCCGCCCTGACCGTGGCGTGGTCCATGCTGACCGGCCGCGAGGCCGCGACGCTCGTCAAGGCGCTTCTGGTCCTCGGCATCGTCGTCTGCGTGATCGGGCTGCGTCTTGCCGGTTGAGCGGCCGCCGGCCGGGTCGTGCCGGGACGAGCGCTCCCGGGCCTGGGGGCTGCTGGTGCTCAGCGGGGTGCTCGAAGCGGTGTGGGCCACCGCGCTCGGGGCGTCGGCGGGCCTCGGCCGGCCCGGTCCCACGGCCCTCTTCGCCGTGACGCTCGTGCTGAGCATGCTCACGCTGGCCCGTGCCGCCCGGGTCGTGCCGATGGGCACGGCCTACGCCGTGTGGACCGGGATCGGCGCCGTGCTCACGGTGGCCTGGGCGGTGGGGACCGGGCAGCAGGTCCTCTCCTGGCTCCAGGCGGTGTTCCTGGCGGGGATCGTCGCGTGCGTCGTGGGCCTGAACGCCGCCGAGCACCGGGGTGCCGCGCAGCACCGGGTCGTCGGCGAACGCCGGAGCGTCGAGGAGCCGCCGTGACGCCGGTGTCCGGCGCGGCCGCTCCGAGGGCCCCCGGCGCCAACCTGATGCTCGTGCTCGTCTCGACCATGGCCGTCGGTCCGGTCCTGACCCACAGTCTCTCGGCCATGGCGCCGCTGGTCATCGAGGACCTGGCGATCACCGAGGCGCAGTTCGGTCTCCTCGCGGCCGTGACGTTCTTCGTCGCCTCGGTCACGGCCGTGCGCACGGGCCGGTGGGCCGACCGTCTGGGCGCGCGGACCCTGCTGGCCGTCATGTTCGGCGGCGCCGCCCTGGCGATGCTCGTCTCCGCCGCGGCGCCCGGCTACGCGGTGCTGCTGGTCGCCATGGTCCTCTCCGGGCTGGGCCAGGTCATGGCCAACCCTGCCACGAACCGGCTCATCCGGCTGCACGTGCCCGCGTCCCGGCGTGCGAGCTGGCTCGGGATGAAGCAGGCCGGCGTGCAGGCGTCACAGTTCGTGGCCGGACTCGTCTTCCCGGTGCTCGGGCTGGTCCTCGGCTGGCGGATCGCCGTCGCCCTGGCCTCGGTGGCCGTCCTGGGGCTCCTCGTGCACGGCTGGTTCACGGTCCCGGTCAACCACGGCGGCACCCCGGCGCCGACGTCCGCCCGCGGCCGGGCGGCGACCCGGGGCCTGCCGGCGATCCTCGGGGGCCGGACGGCCTCCGACCGGGGCCGGGCCCGGATGCCCGGTGTGGTCCACGCGTACGCGGCCGCCGCCGCGCTCATGGGCCTGGGCATGCAGGCGTCCAACGTCTACCTGCCCCTCTTCGCGCACCGCGCCCTCGGCCTCGACCTCGTCACGGCAGGGGCCACGGTCTCGGTGGCGGCGCTGCTCGGCATGGCGTCGCGGGTGCTGTGGGCGCGCGTCATGGACCGGCCGGGGGCGGACGGCTTCGTGCTGCTGCTCGTCATGGCCCTCGGATCCGGGGTGGGAGCGGCGCTCATGCTCGTGGCACCGCTCCTCCCGGTCCTGGCCTGGACGGTGTGGCCGGCCGCCGTGCTGCACGGGAGCGCCGCCCTCGCCGCGAGCGTCGTGGTGATGTCCGGGGCGATCCGGGCGGTGAGCGCGGAACGGGTCGGCGCCTCCTCCGGCGTGGTGACCATGGGCCTCTACGCCGGCTTCTGCACCGGCCCGCTGGTCATGGGCGGTCTGCTCCAGGCCACGGGCTCGTTCGCCGTGGGGTGGGGCGTGGTGCTCGTCTGCTACCTCGCGTGCGCGGTGCTCGCCCTGTTCGTCCGTTCCCGGTCGAGGAAGCGCGGCGGCTGACCTCGGCCCGGAGGTTCCCGCCGCGGGGCCCGGGTGGCCGCGCGGGATGTTGCATGACATGTCGATGCTGCTTCTCAACAGGTTCTCCACAGCCCTTGTCCACAGCGTGGAAAACTTCCACGGGTGGAATTACGTACCTCCCGCACCTTTTCGCCCGGTGGTGACCAGGGGCGACAGCGGAGGGCACCGATCAGGGGTACACACGTTCTATTTCTTCACAGGATCGTCCACACCTGTGGACAACCTTCTCCACCGGCTGTGCACCACCGGCTCCCGGCTCCGGTGTCCGGGCCGCTCACTACAGTGGTGCGTGCGGCAGGAGAACATCCCCACTCCGCCCGTGCCGCCGGCCCGTTCCGGGCAGGGCCCTGGGGACACGGAAGGAACGAGAATGACCGGCTCCCCGACGTTCCGGCTGGTCGACACCGTGGTCGTCGCGGCGGACCCCCGGCTCGTGGAGCGGTTCCTGCTCGATCCCGGGTGCTTCGCCCGGTGGCACGGCATCCGGGACGAGAACTTCCACGTCAGCACGTCCGCCCTGCAGATCGGCACGTCGATCGAGTCGGTGGTCCGGCTGGGGCCACTGCGCTTCGGCTACGTGAACATCGTCTCCGAGCACGTCCCCGGCCGTCGACTGGGGATCCGCACCACGCGCGGGCTCGCCGACCTCGACGCGTGCATCTCGTGGGAGCCGGCCGAGGGCGGGACCCGGATCGAGAAGGTCGTGGACGGGCGTTTCACCGAGGCGAAGGCCTGGCTCTGGCCGCTGCTCGCTCCCGCGGTCCGGCACCGGGCCCGGAAGGTCCTGGAGGACCTCAAGGTGCTCGTCGAGACGGGCGACTACGTCTTCACGGTCCCGTCCCAGCTGACTCCGCACCCGCCCCGCTGTCCGCACGAGCACCCGCCCGACATCATCTGAGACACGCGCGCCACCGTCTCCCCGCGGAACCGTACGCTGGTGGCGGAACCTCCTTGACCCCCGCGCGCGCGTGGGACGAGTGTGGAACCACACGACAGCTATCGAAAGGATTCTCCTATGGCCGAGAAGTTCACGCTTCCCGATCTTCCCTACGACTACGCGGCGCTCGAGCCCCACATCTCCGCGAAGATCATGGAGCTGCACCACGACAAGCACCACGCCACGTACGTGGCCGGTGCCAACACCGCCCTCGAGAAGATGGCGGAGGCCCGGGCGAACGGCGACGGCGCCGCCGCGGCCAAGCTGTCCAAGGACCTGCAGTTCAACCTGGGCGGTCACGTGAACCACTCGGTGTTCTGGCAGAACCTCTCCCCGGAGGGCGGCGACAAGCCGACCGGCGAGCTCGCCGCGGCGATCGACGAGTTCTTCGGCTCGTTCGACGCCTTCCGCAGCCATTTCACGGCCGCCGCCACCACGATCCAGGGCTCCGGCTGGGCGATCCTCGCCTACGAGCCGGTCGCGGGCAACCTGGTCATCGAGCAGATGTACGACCAGCAGAACGGCGTCCCCGTGGCGACCATCCCGCTGCTGCAGCTGGACATGTGGGAGCACGCCTTCTACCTCGACTACCAGAACGTCAAGGCGGACTACGTCAAGGCCTTCTGGAACATCGTGAACTGGGCCGACGTCCAGACGCGCTTCGAGAAGGCGCGCAGCGGGGCCTCTTCCATCATCTGATCCCGCTCCCGCCCGGCCGGCGTCCCGCGCCGGCCGCACAGGGCCCCCGGACCGCACGCGCGGACCGGGGGCCCTGTGCTGTCGCGGAGGGGTCGTGCCCTCGCGGGGGAGCCCTGTGCCGTCGCGGAGGGGGATCCACCGGCCGCGCACGATGCCCAGTCACCCGCCCACCGGCTCCGTGGGGCACAATGTCGGGGAACCTGTTCGCACTCAAGGACGAGAGCACGAGGACCACGCATGAGCGACGACACCCAGCAGCCCGGCCCGATCACGCACGAGGAGATCTTCCGCAACCACGAGGGCGGCAAGCTCACCGTGGTGTCGAAGTTCCCGTTGAAGACCCGCCGCGACCTGTCCATCGCCTACACGCCGGGGGTCGCCGAGGTGTCCCGCGCCGTCCACCAGGACCCCGCCATGGCGAAGACCCACACGTGGGCCGGACGCCTGGTGGCCGTGATCTCGGACGGGTCCGCCGTCCTGGGCCTGGGCGACATCGGCCCCGCGGCCTCCCTGCCCGTGATGGAGGGCAAGTCGGCGCTGTTCCGGGAGTTCGGGGGCCTGGACTCCATCCCGATCGTGCTCGACACCCAGGACGTCGACGAGTTCGTGCGCACGGTCACGCTGCTGCGCCCGACCTTCGGGGCGGTGAACCTCGAGGACATCTCCGCTCCGCGCTGCTTCGAGATCGAGCAGCGGCTGATCGAGGAGCTCGACATCCCCGTGATGCACGACGACCAGCACGGCACCGCCGTCGTCGTCCTGGCCGCCCTGCTCAACGCGGCCCAGCTGGTGGGCAAGGACCTGGCGGGCCTGAAGGTCGTGATCGCCGGGGCCGGAGCGGCCGGGATCGCGATCACGGAGATCCTGCTGGCCCAGGGCATCGCCGACGTGGTGCTGATGGACTCCCGCGGGATCGTCTCGAGGGAGCGGGACGACCTCAACGCGATCAAGGCAGACTACGCCGCGCGCACCAACCCGCGCGGGCTGATCGGCGGGCCGAAGGACGCCCTGGAGGGCGCGGACGTGTTCGTGGGGGTCTCGGGCGGGAAGATCCCCGAGGAGTTCCTGACCGAACTGGCCGAGGACGCGGTCGTGTTCGCCCTGGCCAACCCGGACCCGGAGATCATGCCGGACGTGGCGGCGAAGTACGCCTCCGTGGTGGCCACGGGCCGGTCGGACTTCCCGAACCAGATCAACAACGTCCTGGCCTTCCCGGGCATCTTCCGCGGCGCGCTGGACGCCGGGGCGCGGCGGATCACCGCGGCCATGAAGCTCGAGGCCGCCCGGGCGATCGCGGCCATCGCCGCCGAGGACGGACTGAGCCCCGACTACATCGTGCCCTCGGCCCTGGACGGGCGGGTCGCACCGGCCGTGGCCCAGGCCGTGGCCCGGTGCGCGCAGGAGGACGCCAGGTCCTGAGGATCCGGCCGGCCGGCCACGAGATGCCGTGGCCGGCCGGGACGGACGTGGTCGCTCGCGGGGCGGGCCGCCGGCCGCGGCGGCTCAGGCGTAGAAGCGGTTGAGGAAAGTCGCGACGACGGCGGGCCGCTCCTGACCTTCGATCTCGATGGTCCCGTCGGCCACCAGGTGCAGGCCGTTGCCCTTGACCTCCTGCACGTCGGTGATGGTCACGGTCATCCGGATGCGCGAGCCCACCGTGACGGGAGAGGTGAAGCGGACCTTGTCGAGGCCGTAGTTGACCTTGGTCTTCACCCCGGTCACGTCGAAGAGCTCGGACCACATGGGGATGAGCAGGGACAGGGTGAGGAAGCCGTGGGCGATCGGGGCGCCGAACGGGCCGTCCTTGGCGCGCTCGGGGTCGACGTGGATCCACTGGTGGTCGTCGGTGGCGTCGGCGAAGGTGTTGACCTGCTCCTGGGTGATCTCCCGCCAGGCGGAGTGGCCGAGGTCGGTGCCGATCAGGTTCTTGACCTCGTCGAAGGCGACGACGGTCCGGGGCTGGCTCTGTGCGGTGGTCATGGCATGTCCTTCGTGTGCTGTGGGTCGGTCGGTACTGGTGGAGCGGGCGGGCCGGTCGGCGTTCAGACGAACGCCCCGGTGCCGGTGATCGAGCGGCCGACCACGAGCGCGTTGATCTCGTGGGTGCCCTCGTAGGAGTACACGGCCTCGGCGTCGGCGTGGAACCGGGCGACGTCGTGGGCCAGGGTGATGCCGTTGCCGCCCACGAGCTCGCGGGCCAGCGCCACGGTCTCGCGCATGCGGAGGCTGATCCACATCTTCGCCAGGGCGGAGTCCTCGTCCCGGTAGACGCCCTCCTCCTGGCGCTCGGCGAGACCGGCGACCATGGTCAGCGACGCCGTGACGTTGCCGAGCATGCGGGCCAGCTTCTCCTGGACCAACTGGAAGCCGGCGATCGGGCGCCCGAACTGCTCGCGGGCCCGCACGTAGCGCAGGGCGGCCTCGTAGGCTCCGGCCTGGATGCCGGTGGCGATCCACGCGACGTCGGAGCGCATGGCGCGCAGCATGGCCGCGACGTCCTTGAACGAGTTCACGTTGCCGAGCCGCTGGGACTCGGGCACGCGGGCGTCGTCGAGGCGGATGTCCGCGTTCTGCATCATGCGCAGGGAGGTCTTGCCGTGGATCTTCTCCAGGCGCACCCCGGGGGCCTCGCGGTCCACCAGGAAACCCTTGACCTGCCCGTCGGCCTCGTCGCGGGCGAAGACGGCCAGGTAGTCGGCGGTGAAGGCGCCCCCGATCCAGCGCTTGGCGCCGTTGAGCACCCACCCCTCGCCCTCGCGGCGGGCGGTGGTGGCCAGGCCGCCGGCGATGTCGGAGCCGTGCTCCGGCTCCGTCAGGCAGAACACGCCGGTCATCCCGAAGGAGCGGATGCCCGGGTCCCACTCGGCGAACTGCTCGGGCGTCCCGCCCACCCGGCAGGCCGTGCGGAACAGCCCGGCCTGGGCGGTGTAGAACGTGGCGATCGACGCGTCGGTGCGGGCCAGCTCGAAGATCCGGAACCCGTGGTAGAGCGAGCGGGGAGCCCCGCCCTCGGCGGTGAGCTCGGGCGGGGCCATGAGGTCCAGGCCGTACAGGGCGGGGGCGATCTGGTACGGGAACTCGCCCGCCTCCCAGTACTCGGCGAGCAGGGGCCGCGCCTCGTCCTCGAGCACCCGGCGGAGCCGGCGCAGCGGGGCCTTCTCCGCCTCGGTCAGTTTCCCCTCGATCCCGTACGGGTCGCAGTCGGGGTACAGCCGGGCGCCCTCCGCGGCCGCGCTCATGCCCGGTCCAGGCCGAGCAGGCGCACGGCGTTGTCCTTGAGGATCTTGGGGCGCACCTCGTCGGTGAAGGACTGGTGCTGGAAGTCCCCGAGCCACTTCTGCGGGGTGATCAGCGGGTAGTCGGTGCCGAAGAGCACCTTGTCCTGGAGCATCCGGTTGGAGGCCTTCACCAGTGACTCGGGGAAGTACTTCGGGGACCAGCCCGAGAGGTCGATCCACACGTTGGCCTTGTGGGTGGCGATGGAGTTGGCCTCCTCCTGCCACGGCACCGAGGGGTGGGCCATGATGACCTGCAGCTGCGGGAAGTCCGCGGCGACGGCGTCCAGCAGCAGCGGGTTGGAGTAGGCGAGCTTGATGCCGCCCCCGCCGGGCAGGCCCGCGCCCATGCCGTTCTGCCCGGTGTGGAACAGGGCGGGCACGCCCAGGGCCTGGATCGCCTCGTAGAGGGGGTAGAACGTCCGGTCCGAGGGGTCGAAGCCCTGCAGGGAGGGGTGGAACTTGAACCCCTTGACGCCGTGGCCCTCCACGAGCTTCTTCGCCCGCTCCACCGCCGCGGTCCCCTGGTGGGGGTCCACGGAGCCGAAGGGGATGAGCACGTCGTTGTTCCGGGCCGCGCCGGCGGCGATCTCCTCGATCGAGTTCGGCTCGTGGCCCAGGGCGGTGGTCGCGTCCACGGTGAAGACCACCGCGGCCATGTTCCATTCGCGGTAGCGGGCGGCGATGGTGTCCAGGGACGGGGAACGGTCCTCGCTCTTGAAGTACTTGGCGGAGGCCTCGGTGAGTGCTGCGGGCAGGGACGGGTGCCCGTGGTCGGAGCACTCGATGTGGACGTGCATGTCGATCGCGTCCAGGGACGCGAGGTCGAGACCGTATTCGTAGGCCATGGTGGTCCTCCTGGGTGGTGGGGCGGTCTACTGCGCGGCGGACTCGGACTTGAGCTCCTCGGGCAGCGGGGGCAGCTTCTCGCCCACCGGCTGGAGGTTGCCCTCGATGATGGCCGGGAACTCCTGGCGCAGGGCCTGGAAGGTCCATCCGCCGTCGCGGTACTCGGTGACCACCGGGCGCGGGTGGCTGAACACCTGCAGCCGGTCCCCGCCGGCGCCGATGGCCTGGCCGGTGATGCCGGCGGCGTCGTCGGAGGCGAGGTAGGCGATCAGGCCCGCGACGTCGGCGGCGTTGCCGAAGCCGAGGTCCTTGCGGAAGAAGTCGGGCATGGGCTCACCCCGGCGGTCGGCCTCGACGGCGGAGCGGAAGAACGGGATGGTCTCGGTCATGGCGGTGGCCGCGACGGGGATGACGGCGTTGGCGGTGACGCCGGCCTTCTTCATCTCCAGGGCCCAGGTGCGGACCATGCCCACGATCCCGGCCTTGGCGGCGGCGTAGTTGGTCTGGCCGAAGTTGCCGTACTGGCCGGTGGGGGAGCCGATGGTGATGATCCGACCGGCGACCTCGTTGTCCTTGAACCACCGGAACGCCTCGCGCACGCAGGTGAAGGTCCCGCGCAGGTGCACCTGGACGACGAGGTCGAAGTCCTCGTCGGTCATCTTCAGCAGGGACTTGTCGCGCAGCACCCCGGCGTTGGTGACGAGGATGTCCAGGCGCCCGAACGCGTCCACGGCGCCCTGCACGAGCGCGGTCGCGGTCGCGGTGGAGCCCACCGGCGCGACGACGGCCACGGCCCGTCCGCCGGCGGCGGTGATGGCGGCCACGGCGCGGTCGGCGACCTCCTGGTCGACGTCGTTGACGACGATGTCGGCGCCCTGACGGGCGAGCTCCTGGGCGTAGGCCAGGCCCAGGCCCTGACCGGAACCGGTGACGACGGCGACCTTGCCGGTCAGGGGGGCGGTGCTCTCGGAGGGGGTGCTGTCCTGTGCCATGGAAGTGCTCCTTCGGTCTCGGGGTCGGTCTCGGGGTCGGTCTCGGGGTCGGTCTCGGGGTCGGTCTCGGGGTCGGTCTCTGTGGGCGGGGCGGGGTGACGGCCGTCACCTTCCCGTGGTCTCCTCATCATTCCACCGGTATTCGTTGATAATGTCAATGGTTAAGAAAGTCCATCTATGCTGGGGTCACGGGTTCCGTAGACTGGGACCCCCGGCTTGAGGAGCGACGTCATGACCCCATCCCCCGATCCCCCTGCCGGTCTCGAGCGGCTCCTCGGGACCGACCTGACGGCGGAACCGGTGTTCCTCATGGCCCGTGCCGCCTCGACGGGCTCCTCGGCGGCCAACAAGCAGCTCGCGGAGCTGGACCTCAAGGTGCGGCACTACTCGGTGCTGGCCCTGGCCTGCGGCGAGGAGCGGCTCACCCAGCGCGAGCTCAGCCAGTTCCTCGTGCTGGACCCGAGCCAGATCGTGGCGATCCTCGACGAGCTGGAGCGGCGCGGGGCGGTGGAGCGCCGCACCGATCCGCGCGACCGGCGTTCGAAGGTCATCGCACCCACCCCGGCCGGCCGGAACCTGTACGCGCAGGCCAAGGCGCTGGTGGGGGTGTCGACGTCGGAGTCGCTCTCGCCCCTCTCGGACGAGGAGCGGCAGGAGCTGTCCCGGCTGCTGCGCAAGGTGGCCTTCTAGTCCCTCCCGTGCTGCCGGCAGGGCTCCCGGTCGGCCGGGCACCCTGGACAATGTGAGCCAGATCTCTCTATCCTGGGCGAAAGATAGTAGAATTTTTCAACTATTGGGTTTGAAGACTACTGGCTCGACGCCTGAGGAGGCGACCGCATGCGCAATCAGGGAATCGGATCCTGGCTGGTCCGGAGGCTCGAGAAGTCCGGGCCGAAGGTCGCCGTGGTGCACGGCGAGCGGACGCTGACCTACCGGGAGCTGCACGACCGCTCGCACCGCCTCGCCACGGCGCTGTCCGGCCGGGGCGTCGGACCCGGCGACAGGGTGGGCTTCCTCGGGGAGAACAGCCCGGCATACCTCGAGACGATGTTCGCCGCGGGCATCCTCGGAGCGGTGCTCGTCCCCCTCAACACGCGGCTGGCCGTGCCGGAGATCCGCTACCAGCTGGAGGACGCGGGGGTGTCCGCGCTCGTCCACGACGCCGCCCTGACCGGCCTCGCGGAGCCCGCCGCCCGGGAGCTGGCGGACGTGACCCGCTGGGTCGTGGCCGAGGAGTCCGCCGACGGGACGCCCACGCTGGAGTCCGTGATCGCCGCGGCGGAGCCCTGGACCCAGGACGTCCCGGTGACCCTGGACGACCTCGCGGTCATCCTCTACACCTCCGGAACCACGGGCCGGCCCAAGGGCGCGTGCCTGACCCACGGCAACTTCACCTGGAACTGCTTCAACGTGCTCGTCGACTACGACGTGGCGGCGGACGAGGTCGCCCTGATGATCTCCCCGATGTTCCACGTGGCCTCCCTCGGCATGGGCGTGCTGCCCACCCTGCTCAAGGGCGCGACGCTCGTGCTGGAGTCCAAGTTCGAGCCCGGCCGCGTGCTGCGGCTCATCGAGCAGCACCGGGTCACGTGGCTGTCGGGCGTGCCGACCACGTACCAGCTGCTGTGCGAGCACCCGGACTGGGGATCCACGGACCTGGGCTCCCTGCGCAAGCTCACGTGCGGCGGCTCGGCCGTGCCGATGCGGGTCCTGGACGCCTACGAGGACCGGGGCCTGGCGTTCACGGCCAGCTACGGCATGACCGAGACCTCCCCGGGGGCCACCAACCTGCCCGCGTCCAGGTCCCGGGAGAAGGCCGGCTCCTCGGGCCTGCCGCACTTCTTCTCCGACGTGCGCATCGTGGACCCCGCGGGGGAGCCGCTGGGTCCCGGCGAGCAGGGCGAGATCCTCCTCTCCGGGCCCAACGTCATCGGGCGGTACTGGAACCGCCCGGACGCCGCGGACTCCTTCGAGGGCGAGTGGTTCCACTCCGGGGACATGGGCTACCTGGACGAGGACGGCTACCTGTTCGTCTCCGACCGGATCAAGGACATGATCATCTCCGGAGGGGAGAACGTGTACCCGGCCGAGGTCGAGGCGCTGATCCTCGAGCTGCCGGAGGTCGCCGCGGTGGCGGTGATCGGCGTGCCGGACGAGAAGTGGGGCGAGGTGCCGCACGCCGTCGTCGTCCCCCGGGACGGGGCCGAGCTCACGGCGGAGAGGCTCCAGGAGCACCTGGCCGGACGGCTCGCCCGGTACAAGATCCCCAAGACCCTGACCCTGGTGGCGGAGATGCCCCGGACGGCCTCGGGCAAGATCCGCAAGAACGTCCTGCGGGACGAGATCGCCCGCTGACGCGGGCGGGCCCCGGGGACGCCCGCGGAGGCCGGACAGCGGCGGTACGGCGGCGGTACGAAGGCAGGACGACGGCGGGGGCGCGCGGGTAGTCTGTCCCCACCGCGAGCCGCCGGCACGTCCGGCGGCCGGGACGAAGCCGCCGACCCCGCAGGAGCGCACGATGTCCCCGACTCCCGGATCCTCCCGTGCAGGTCTGCGCACCGCTGCCGTTCTCGTGGCGGCGTCCCTGGCCCTGTCCTCCTGCGGCGTCGACCCGGCCCCGCCGCCGGCTCCGGAGGCCCGGACCGGGGCGACCCCGGACGAGGACCGGGCGACGTCGGAGGCCCCCTCGCCCCCGGGCGAGTTCGCCGGCGTGTCGCTGGAGCCCGTCCCGGGCTCGGACGGAGCGGTGCGCCGGACCGTCCTGGACTCGTCGAACGAGGGCGCGGTGGACCCGTACGACGCCGAGGTGCAGCAGGCGGTCGCCGACACCCTCGCGGAGCTCGCCGCGGAGGAGGAGCCCGCCCCGGACGCCCCGCTGCTGGTGCTGAATCCCTACGGGACGAGCACCACGGGCATCTGGGCCCGGTTCGCCACCCCGCAGGACGGAACCCTGACCTACACGGTCTCCGCTCCCGGCACGGAGGACTGGACCCGGACGGCGGTCGACGCGTCCGCCGATCCGGGCGTCTTCGAGACCCAGCTCGTCGGCGTGGTCCCCGGCGCGGAGAACACGGTGACGACGAGCTTCCGCCCTGCGGACGGGTCGGCGCCGGTCGAGCACGAGGTCCGCCTCACCGCTCCGGCGGCGCGGTCGGGCCACCCCGGCACGCTCGAGCGATCCGGCGGGGAGGCGGACGCCCGGGAGCTCACCGAGGGCCTGTTCGTGCTCTCCGGCCTGGACGGCAGCAAGGGCTCCAACCTGCTGGTCGACAACTCCGGCACGGTCCGCGGGGAGATCACGGGCCGGAGCTACCGCGCGGACCGCATCGAGTTCCACGACGGCACCATGGTGGTCCCCGTGGACCTGTCCACCCTCGCGCAGATCGACCCCCTGGGGCGGGCCGTGCGGATCCACGAGCTGGACGGCCTCAAGATGCACCACGACTTCGTGCTCACCGGCGCCGGTGAGGCGATCCTGCTGGTCGACGACGGGTCCAAGGACAGCGTCGAGGACGTCGTGGCCGTGCTCGACCTCGGGACGGGCGAGTCCCGGGTGCTGCTGGACTTCGACGACCTCATGGGCTCGTACAAGGAGCAGACCGTCGAGTGGGCGTGGGGCGAGGACGACGAGGAGAAGGACATGGACTGGCTGCACTTCAACTCCGTCGACCTCCTCGACGAGGACTCGCTGGTGCTCAGTGCCCGGGAGACCTCCTCGGTCATCACCGTGGACGACTTCCGTGGGGAGCCGACCGTCGCCTACCTGCTGGGCGAGGACGATGTGTGGAAGGGCAGCGACTACGAGCACCTGGCTCTCGAGAAGCGGGGTGACTTCCCGGACCACGGGGGCCAGCACACGGTCGTCGGCGTCCGGGACGAGTCCCTCGGGGACGGGCGCCACTGGGTGGAGCTGTTCGACAACAACTTCTGGCAGATGCGCAGCCGTCCGGACTACGAGGGGGAGATTCCGGCGGGCGCGTCGACGTCGTTCACCGGCGAGGACGGCGACGTCTCGCGGGTGCGCCGGTACCTCGTGGACGAGCGGGCGCGCACGTACGAGCTCGTGGACGAGTTCGAGGTCCCCTACTCGTCCATCGTCAGCAGCGCGCAGCGCCACGACGGCAACCTGGTGGTGGCCTCCGGGATGGCCAAGGTCTTCGGGGAGTACGACGACGACGGCACGCTGCTGGCGCAGTACACCGTCGACACCGAGGAGCTGTTGGTCTACCGGGTGCTCAAGTACACCTTCGAGGACTTCTGGTTCGGGACGGAATAGGCGCACGGGCTCCGCGTCACCTGACCTGAAGATGTCGCCCCAGGTCGGCCCGGGGTCACAGATCAGTCACGGTCCGCCTCCCGCCCCCGCTCGTGCATTAGCGTTCGGGAAGGCGGTCGTGGGGGCCGCTCCGGGGATCGGACGACGGGGAGCACATGCAGAGGTTGATCGCGGTCCTGGCCGCTCTGGCGGCGGTGGGGGCGACGATCGGGCTGTCCGGCCCGGTCTGGCCGGTCTCGGCGCTGCACGACGACGGGACCGGCTTCGTGTCCGGCGCCGACGTCCAGGCCGCGACGGGCTGGGACGGAGCCACGCTGCAGGCCAACGCGGCCGCACTGCAGTTCGTGGCCGAGACCGGATCGGTGACCGAGATGACCTGGGACTGTGTCGACACCGGGACCTCCACGGTGCTGTCGCAGCGGACGGATCTGCTGGTCACCGAGTCCCGGGGGATCGCGGCCTCGCCGAAGGTCCTGTGGTGGGGCACGGTCGTCGGCTTCCGGCTGGAGGGCTTCGACGGCACCGGCGCCTCGAGCGCCGCTCCGGAGGGACCGGCCCCGAACTCGTGCCCGCCCGGGCCGTGGACGCTGGCCCCGGGAAGCGCGCAGACCGTCGAGACGACCGGTGGAACCGTCCTGATGGCCGTGCACGGGGGCCTCCAGCACCCGGTGCCGATGCCCTGAGCGCTCAGGCGTTCGGGCCGCTCAAGTGTTCCGTCCGTTCAGCCGCCCGACGACGTCGCGCGTCGCCTCGACGACGGCGTCCACCTGCTGCTCGGTGATGTCGGCCGGGAGCGTGAAGCGCACGGCGGTGGTGGCGACCTCGGGGGGGAACCCCATGGCGGTCAGCACGTGGGAGGGCTCGGTGTCCCCGGCCGAGCACGCCGAGCCCGAGGAGACGAGCAGGCCCCGGGCCTCGAGGTCCACCAGGACCGTCTCGCCGTTGACGCCGGGGAAGCAGAAGGACGCGTTGCCGGGCAGCCGCGACCCCGGGGCTCGCCGGGGGTCCGGCCCGGTCAGGATCGCGGAGGGCACGGCGGAGAGGATGCCGCCGATCAGGCGGTCCCGCTGGGCCGCCACCCGTGCCGTGCGGCTCTCCCGCTCCTCGGCGGCGATCCGCAGGGCCGTGGCGAGACCGACGGCCCCGGCCACGTCCGAGGTCCCGGAGCGGCGTCCGCGCTCGTGCCCGCCCCCGCTGAGCAGCGGCCGCAGGGGAGTGCCGCGGCGCAGGTAGAGCACGCCGACGCCCTTGGGTGCCCCGATCTTGTGACCGGCCAGGCTCAGCGCCGCCACGTGGAGCGCTTGTACGTCCAGATCCAGCGACCCGGCTGCCTGGACCGCATCCGTATGGAACGGGACGTTCCGCGCCCGAGCCACCGCAGCCATGTCGGCGATCTCCTGGACCGCACCCGTCTCGTTGTTCGCATACATCACGGATACCACTGCGGTGTCCGGACGAACAGCCCCCGCCAGCGTTCCGGGGTCCACCAGGCCCTCGCCGGAGACGCCGAGCTCGGTGGCCTCGAAGCCGTCCCAGCGCGCCAGGTCGCGCGCGGAGTCCAGCACGGCGTGGTGCTCCACGGCGCTCGTGACGACGTGCCGCAGCGCGGGGTCGCGGTCGCGACGGCCCAGGGCGATGCCCTTGACGGCGAGATTGTCCGCCTCGGTCCCGCCGGACGTGAAGATCACCTCGGCCGGCCGGCAGTTGAGCACGGCGGCGACCGTCTCCCGCGCCCGGTCGAGGCCGGCCAGCGCACGCCGGCCGGCCTCGTGGTGGCTCGCGGCGTTCCCGAACTCCTGCGTCATGTACGGCCACATGGCCTCGAGGACCTCGCGGCGCACCGGCGAGGTCGCGGCCGTGTCGAGGTAGAGCACCGTCAGCCTCCCGCGGGGTGGGGACCGGAGCCGGTGGCCGGCCCGGCGGCGGGAGCGCCGTCGTCCCCGGTCGCTGTACCGGGCGATGTGCTGGGCGATGTGCCGGGTGCCGCGCCGAGCGCGATGTCGAGTCCCAGGTCCAGGCTGCGCGCCGAGTGGGTGAGCGCGCCCACCGAGATGACGTCCACACCCGTCGCGGCGATCTCGCCGACGGTCTCCAGGCTCACGCCGCCGGAGGCCTCGACGGTCGCGCGGCCGTCGATGATCGCGACCCCGCTCACGAGGTCGTCCACCGAGAAGTTGTCGAGCATCACCGTGTCCGCCCCGCCGGCGAGCACGGCCTCGATCTGGTCGAGCCGGTCGACCTCGACCTCGAGGTGCACAGTGTGCGGCAGGCGACGGCGGAGCTGCCGCAGCGCGCCCGTCACGTCGGTGCCGTCGGCCGTGAGCAGGGCCAGGTGGTTGTCCTTGGCCATGACGGCGTCCGAGAGGGAGTGCCGGTGGTTGTGCCCGCCTCCGCTGCGCACGGCGTGCTTCTCGAGGACGCGCAGGCCCGGGGTCGTCTTGCGGGTGTCGGCCACGCGGGTGCGGGTGATCGTGCCGTAGGGGAGGTCCGCGGCCTTCTCGACGCGGGCGACCGTCTCCTCGACGGCGGCGACGTAGCGGGCGGTGAGGGTCGCGATGCCGCACATCCGCTGGGTCAGGTTCAGGGCGACGCGCTCGCCCGTCAGCACGGCGCGGGCGGGGCCGGTCACCACGGCGAGGGTGTCCCCGGCCTCGAAGCGCTCGCCGTCCTGCTCGACCATCTCCACGGTCACGGCGGGGTCCACCGCGGCGAACGTGGCCGCGAAGACCTGCCCGCCGGAGAACACCCCGGCCTCCCGGGCGACGAGCTCCGCCCGGGCCGAGGCGTCGGCGGGGATGAGGTGCTCCGAGGTGATGTCCCCCCAGGGGGCATCCTCCACGAGCCCTCGTTCCACGACCTCGGTGATGGCGGCTCGGGTCAGCATGCGGGGATCCTCTCGAACATGTCGTTGACGGCATATGTGCCGGTGGTGCGGGAGTCGAGCGTCGGGGCGACGGCCCGCTCGAGGCGCCAGGCGGTGCGGCGGGCCTGCTCCGGGTCGGGTGCCGGGAAGTCCTCGCGGAAGTGGGCGCCCCGGGACTCGGTGCGGTGGAGCGCGGCGGCGACCACGGCGCGACCCACGGTCAGCAGGTTCCGGTTCTCGAGCTCGGCGCGGGCCGGGGCGGGTGCCCCGGGGACCGGGCGTGCGGCCGGGGTGCGCAGCCCGGCCAGGTGGCGGTCCAGCGCCTCGAGTCCGGCGCGGTCCCGCAGCACGCCGGCACCGGCCCACATCGCGGCCTGGAACGTCCCGCGGTCGAAGTCGGCGCCCTGCTCGGACGGAGCGGCCAGGAGGCCGGGCTCGGCGCCGCGCACCACGAGGCGGGCGGTGCCGGCCACGGGACGGCGGAGGTCGGCGGCGAGGACGTCGGCGGTGCGCGCGCCGAACACCGCGCCCTCCAGCAGCGAGTTGGAGGCCAGGCGGTTGGCGCCGTGCACTCCGGTGGCCGCGCACTCGCCCACGGCGTAGAGCCCGCGCACACCGGTTCGCCCGCGGTCGTCGGTCGCCACGCCGCCCATGACGTAGTGAGCCGCCGGCGTGACCGGCACCGGCTCCCGGGACCAGTCGATGCCGTGCGCCCGGACGGCGGCGTCGATCGTGGGGAAGCGCCGGGCCAGGAATTCCGCGGTCGTCCCGTCCCCGGCCACGCCCTCCCTGGCCATTCCGGTGCAGTCCAGCAGCACGGGGCTTCCCTGGGCGAGCGAACGGCGGAAGTTCTCGCGGGCCACGACGTCCCGCGGGGCCAGGTCCGCGAGCGGGTGCACCTCCTCGAGGAAGCGCCGGCCCGTGCCGTCGCGCAGGACGGCGCCCTCGCCGCGGACAGCCTCGGAGACGAGGAAGCACCCGGGCACCGCCAGGGCGGTGGGGTGGAACTGGACGAACTCGAGGTCCGCCACGGCTGCGCCGGCGCGCAGCGCCGCGGCGATGCCGTCGCCGGTTGCCACCCGGGGGTTCGTGGTGTGGGGGTAGAGCTGCCCCGCGCCGCCGGTGGCGAGCACCACGGCGTCGGCGGGCAGCGGGCGGACCGGGCCGCCCGCAGCGTCCACCACGAGGGCGCCGGCCACCCGGCCGTCGGGGGTCAGCAGCAGGTCGGCGAGCATGGTCCCGCGCAGGATGCTCAGCCGGCCGTCGGCCTCGGCCGCCAGCGCGGCGCTCACGAGGGCCCGCTGGATCTCGCGGCCGGTGGCGTCCCCGCCGGCGTGCAGGATCCGGGGCACGGAGTGGGCTCCCTCGAGTCCCTCGACCCAGGGGGAGCCCGCTCCGCCCGTGCGGTCGAAGCCGACACCGTGCTCCACGAGCTCGGTGATCGCGGCGGCCGAGTCCCGCACGAGCACGCGCACGACGTCGTCGTCGCACGTCCCGGCCCCGGCCACGAGGGTGTCGCGCACGTGCAGGTCCACCGAGTCGCGGGCCTGGCCGCCGGGCAGCGCGGCGGTCATGGCGGCGATGCCGCCCTGGGCGTAGGTCGTGTTCGCCTCGTCGAGGGCGTCCTTGCTCAGCAGCACCACGTCGAGGCCGCGGCGGACGGCCCGCAGGGCGGTGGTGAGCCCGGCGATGCCGCCGCCCACCACCACGGCACGGACGGGCGCCCCCGGCCTCGTGCCGGCCTGCGCTCCCAGGTGCGTGCTCACCGCGGCAGCGCCGCCAGCATGCGCTCGAGGGCCACCTCGGCGTCGCCGGCGGTCTCCGTGTCGACCGTGATCTGGTTGATCACCCGGCCGGCCACGAGCTCCTCGAGGACCCAGGCGAGGTAGCCGGGGTGGATCCGGTACATGGTGGAGCACGGGCAGATCACCGGGTCGAGGCAGAAGATGGTGTGCTCCGGGTGCTCGTCCGCGAGCCGGTTGACCATGTTGATCTCGGTGCCGATCGCGAAGGTGCTGCCGGGTTCGGCCGCCTCGATCGCCTTCCGGATGTAGTCGGTCGAGCCGTTCTCGTCGGCGGCGTCCACGACGGGCATGGGGCACTCGGGGTGCACGATCACGCGGACACCGGGGTGCTCGGCGCGGGCCTGCTCGATCTGCGCCACGGTGAAGCGGCGGTGCACGGAGCAGAAGCCGTGCCACAGGATCACCTTGGCGTCCTGCAGGTCCTGCGCGGTGTTGCCGCCCAGGTCCTTGCGCGGGTTCCACATCGGCATCTGCTCGAGCGGGATGCCCATGGCCTTCGCGGTGTTGCGGCCCAGGTGCTGGTCCGGGAAGAAGAGCACGCGCTGACCCCGCTCGAAGGCCCACTCGAGGACCGTGGCGGCGTTGGAGGAGGTGCACACGATCCCGCCGTGGCGGCCGCAGAAGGCCTTGAGCGCGGCGGAGGAGTTCATGTACGTGACGGGCAGGACGGTCTGGAGACCGTCCTCGGTGGTCTCGCCGAGGAGGTCCATGAGCTGCTCCCAGGCCTCCTCGACGGAGTCCTCGTCGGCCATGTCCGCCATGGAGCACCCGGCGGCGAGGTTGGGCAGGATCACCGACTGGTGGCTGCCGGAGAGGATGTCGGCGGTCTCGGCCATGAAGTGCACGCCGCAGAACACGATGGCCTCGGCCTCCGGCTTGGACCTCGCGGCGCGGGCCAGCTGGAAGGAGTCGCCCAGGAAGTCGGCGTGCTTGACGATCTCGTCCCGCTGGTAGAAGTGGCCGAGCACCACTGCGCGCTCGCCCAGGGTCTCCTTGGATGCGGTGATCCGCCGGTCCAGCTCCTCGGCGGACGCCCGCTGGTACTCCTCGGGAATGACCGGCTGGGCGGGTGAGCCGGTGGGGACGGCGTCGTCCTCGGACGCGCCGGGACCGTAGCCGGCGGACACGGTGGGCGCGAAGTCCCAGGGGTCCGTGGCGAGGTCGGTGCTGCACGTGCTCGTGGCCGGCGCGGTGCCGGGCAGGTTCGCGGGCGGTGCGCTCAGCAGCTCGATGCGGGTGGCGACGGAGGTCATGGCTTCTCCTGGGTGGTGCGGCCGGCCGGGAAGAGGTCGGCGAGGTCGAGGTCGGTGTTGTAGCGGTAGAGGCGGGGAGGGCGGTGGGGCGTGCCCTCCAGGCGGGTGCCGGTGTCGAGAACGGCGCCGGACGCCAGGACGTGGCGCCGGAAGTTGGCCGGGTCCAGCGGGGTGCCGAGGATGGCCTCGTGGACCTCCCGCAGCTCGGCGAGGGTGAAGGTCTCGCCGAGGAACGAGTAGGCGACCCGGCTGTAGATGACCTTGTTGCGCAGCCGGTACAGCGCGTACTCCACGATGTCGCTGTGGTCGAAGGCCAGGGGCGGCAGCTCGGAGACCCGCATCCACGCGACGTTGAGGTCGGCGTGGAGGTCGGAGGTCTGGTCGGCGCGGATCGAGGCCCAGTAGACGATGGAGACGACGCGCTCGTCGGCGTTCGCCGACCGGGTGAGCCCCCCGAACGCGTAGAGCTGCTCGAGGTAGCCCGGGTGCAGGCCGGTGGTCAGCTGCAGGGCGCGGGCGGCGGAGGCCTCGAGGTCCTCGTCCTCCAGCAGGGGTCCGCCGGGAAGCGCCCACATCCCCCCGAAGGGTTCGCGGATGCGGCGCACCAGCGGGACCCAGAGCTCCTTGCGGCCGTCCGGACCGGTGTCCCGGGCGGCGAAGATGACGGTGGACACGGCCAGGGCCACGGTCTGTCCGTTCATCGTCACCTCCCGGTAGCTCGTACATCTTCTGGTGCAGTTGACTATAACACTCTTCGGGTCAGTGTGACATTAACGAGGTCGTGACAACGAACGCCCTGACCAGGCCTCATGCAAACGCGTATTGAGGGCTGTCCACAGGCGTTGCTCTTCCGTGGGGCAACGCCCTTACGATCTGACGCATTCACCCGGCCCGTCGGGCCGCGGCAGAGCGAAGCGGGGAACTCCATGGTCCGGTCCTGGTCAGTCGGTGCGTCGATCGGGGGCGCCGCCCTGGCGGTCACCCTCCTCGCGGGGTGCGGAGCCGGAGGCGACGACGCCGCGGCGTCGCCGTCCAGCACCGGGTCGGCCGGCTCGTCGGGAACCGCATCGGCGACGACGGAGCCCAGTCCCGGGGAGACTCCCGCGGACTACGTCCCGGCCTCGCTCGACGGGCCCGCTCAGAACGTGCCGAAGCCGGTCCTGCCGGAGCTGGCGAAGGAGGAGTCCCGGGACGGGGCGCAGGCGTTCCTCGACTACTGGTCGGACGCCATGTGGTACGCCTACCAGACCGGTGACACGTCGCATGCCCGCGAGATCATCAGCCCAGCTTGTGAGGTCTGCATTCAAGAATTGGGCGAAGTCGAGCAGGCGTACAAGGCAGGTCAGTGGCTAACCGGCGGGCGTCAACAACTGGAACTGCAAGATTTCGCTATAACGAGGGCTGCGGACGGCGTTTACAAACCTGTTGTGAAGTATCGAAACGACGAAGTGCAGCTAATTGACGCAAGCAGGATAATGGACACTGTGCCCCCCGATCCCAATTTCAACGAACCAATTCAGGTCTACATGGACTATTCCGATGGTTCGTGGGTATATATCACTATGGCTCCATTGTCAGGGGGATGAGATTGTCCAGGCTATTGGTGCCAACGGCCTTTTTGGTGACGATGCTCTGGGCTGCGGCGGCGGGATCTCAGCCCTCAGCGGCTACCAATCAAGAAACTGGCCTGACTTCTTTGAAGTCAATTAATCGGGGACGTGAACTTTCTTCGCGAGCTTCCACGTCGGCCGAGGCCGACCAAAATCGGATCGATCTAAAACTCGTCGATGATGGGGCGCCGTCAAGACTGGAATCATCTGAGCCTGAAGACATTGGCAATTTGCCAATCAGCGCCGCCCCGGTCGCCTACGACCCCGACGAGGATCCCGAATTCCAGAAGGCCCTCCGCCAGTACCTGGCGGACCAGGGGATCGATCGGCCCTACAGCCCCGAGTCGATCGCGCGGTCCAGGGAGCAGACCTTCGGGCTGCAGAACCCCTGCACCAACAGGACCGGTGAGCGACTGGAGACATGCCTCGCGGAGCGGGTCTGCACGACGGACGACGGCGGCACGGGCGTCTACATGAACGTGGTCGTCAACCAGGGCACCGACATCAACACCCCGTGGGGTGAACCGATGTGCGTGTCCACGGCCGAAGCAGAGGCGGGGGAGGAGGTCATCGAGCTGCCGACCTTCACCCTGCAGGACTTCCGTACGCTCAACGTTTCCCCGGCGGCCGGCGTGGTGCAGCCCGCGCCGGACACCCTCCGGGGCTTGAACACCAACGTGTACGCCGAGGCGGTTCCCCAGCAGTTCGCCACCGAGCTCGGTGGATTCCCCGTGCAGGTGCGGGCGGTGCCCGTCCAGTACCTGTGGGACTACGGCGACGGGAGCACCTTGGGCCCCACCGAGCTCACCGGCACGCCGCTCGAGCCCGGGGCATGGGACGTGCCGACCGACACCAGCCACGTCTACACCGAGACCGGGGACTACGCCGTCGTGCTGACGACCTTCTTCTACGGCGAGTACTCCGTGGCCGGCGGCCCGTGGCTGCCCGTAGCGGGGCTCAACGACGTCGTGAGCGAGCCCGTGCCGATCAGCGTCTGGCGCTCGACCGTGCGCAACTACGCGGACAACTGTCTCGAGAACCCGCAGGGTGCCGGCTGCTGACCTCCGGCGCCGCGGGCCGCTTCGGGGATCTGTCATGAGGGGCCGTGCGTCGCGCGCCGTCACCGACCCGGAATCCGCGGGAAGCACAGGAGAAATGCCGGACGTGGACCCGGCCCCCCGCCGAGGGGCGACGGGGAGCCGGTGACTGTGGGGGCGGAACTGGTCCGCCGGTCATCCGCACCACGTCGTACGATCCCTCTACGGTACGCCTGGGAGTTTGGTTCTGACCAGAGCCGGGCCCGGAGGAACGGCCGGGCCGTCTCGTCGTGACATGCTTCGTCCGCGTGCGCTCGGACGGGGACGTCGTCGTCGCCGGGGGCCCGAAGATCACCGGCCGTTTCGGGTGCCGCGGGAGGCACCGACTACCCTGCCTGGGAGACCGCATCCCACCCCCTGGCCGGGGTCGTCACCCGGGCCCGTCCCGAGGAGTCCGATGACCGACCTGTTCGCACCGCTGACCGTCGGGAGCGTGGAGCTCCCCAATCGCGTGATCATGGCGCCGCTCACCCGCGTGCGCTCGGGCCGCGACGGCGTGCCCAACGCCCTCAACGTCGAGCACTACGCTCAACGTTCCTCGGTGGGGCTGATCGTCACGGAGGGCACGTATCCCTCCGTGGTGGGCCAGGCCTTCCCGTACCAGCCGGGCATCGCGACGACGGAGCATGTCGAGGGCTGGCGCCGGGTGGCCGACGCGGTGCACGGTGCCGGTGGCCGCCTGTTCATGCAGGTGATGCACGGCGGCCGGATCTCCCACCCCGGATTCAACGGCGGGCAGCGGCCGGTCGCGCCGAGCGCAGTGGCCGCGCCGCAGAGCACGTACACGTACGAGGGCAAGGAGCCGCTGCCCGTCCCGCGGGCGCTGGCCGCCGAGGAGCTGCCCGGCGTCGTCGAGGACTTCGTGCAGGGCGCCCGGAACGCCGTCGAGGCCGGAATGGACGGCGTGGAGATCCACGGCGCCAACGGCTACCTGCTGCACCAGTTCCTGGCCCCGGGGGCCAACCTGCGCACCGACGAGTACGGCGGCACCCCGGCCAACCGCGCCCGGCTGGTGGTCGAGGTCGTGCGCGCGGTCGCCGCGGCGGTCGGCCCCGACCGCGTCGGGCTGCGGATCTCTCCGGAGCACAACATCCAGGGAACGGTCGAGGAGGACCACGACGACGTCGTAGCCACCTACGGCGCGCTGCTGGACGGCGTCGCGGATCTCGGTCTGGCGTACCTGTCGGTGCTGCACGACGAGCTGGAGGGTGACTTCGTGCAGGGGCTGCGGCGGCGGTTCGGCGGCGTCGTGCTCGTGAACCGCGGGCGACGCTGGGGCGAGATGCACCACGCCGAGGCGCAACGGCTGGTCGACGGCGGGCTGGCGGACGCCGTGGTGATCGGGCGGGCCGTCATCGCCAACCCCGACCTCGTGCGGCGCTGGCAGGAGGGGCTCCCGGTCGCGCCGGCGGATCCGTCGACCTTCTACACCCAGGGCGCGGAGGGCTATACGGACTACCCGTTCGCCCGGGTCTGAGTGGGCGGACGAGACCCTCGTACGTGACTCACGTCACTCCTTAGGATGTCCGACCCGGTGGGGATCATGAAGCATGACCACCACCGCTCAGGGTCCGCGGGACCCGGAGGAACGTCTGCTGGGGGAACTCCCCCCGGAGGATGCGGTCCTGGCTGCCATCTACCGGAACTACGGGTGCTCGGTGGAGGAGCTGCTGGGTGATGCCCGGGCGGAGGCTTCGGCGGCCGGCCGGCAGTTTCGGGTGATCCACCGGATGTGGGTGCTGCAAGGGCAGGCCAACCAGCGGCACCGGGTGGTCCTGGCCCGCTGGCTGGCCCGGCGTCCCCGCCGGGCCGGGCGGCTGGCCGCGGACCCGCCGTACCGACCGCTGCTGGAGGTGGCTGAGGAGATCGGTCCGGCCCTGCACCTGCCGTCGGTCACGGCGGTGCGCCGGGTGGAGACCGCGATCCTGCTGGCTGAGTCCCTGCCTCAGGTGCTGGAGGCCCTCGAACGGGGGGAGATCGGGGTGCGTCAGGCGGAGGTGATCGCCCAGGCGTGGCGGGACCTGGCCGGCAGCGCCCTGCACCCGGCGCCTGAGCCGCGGCCGCCGGTGGAAGCCGCGCGGCGGCTGGCCGCGGAGCTGCTGGAGCGGGCTCCGGAGGTGACTGCGGCGCAGTTGCGGGCGCTGTACCTGCGGCGCCGTGCCTCTTTGGTCCGTGGCACGGAGGAGGCCCGTCACCGGGCCGCCCGGGCCGCCCGGCGGGTGTGGGTGGAGGCGGATCAGGACGGGATGGCGCGGTTGTGCGCGCTGCTGGACGCGGCCACCGCTCACGCCGCCCTCCACCGGCTGGAGACCATCGCCGGGCGGGTCAACCCCGACGACATCCCGGCCCTCACCGGAGACGACCGGAACGACGACCAGGACCCCTGCAACGACGAGCACTCCGGAAACGGCCCGGACGGTGGTCCGGACGGCGGCCCGGACGCCGGCCAGGGCGCGGGTGAGGCCCGGCCGCGCACCCGGGCGCAGCTGTGCGCGGACGTGCTGGCCGACCTCGTGCTGGAGGGCGAGCCGGAGGGAATGCCCGAGCACCTGCGCGGGATCCGCGGGCAGGTGACCGTGACCGTTCCGGCCCTCACCCTCCTGCAACGCTCCGGCGCGGAGCCCGGGGACGCGGCGCCCGGAGACGCGGAGCTCAGCAACCACGAGCCCCCGGCCGCCGCAGCTCCCGACGGCAACCCGGTGCCCGGCACCGGGCTCTCCGGCGACGTGGCTTCCGGCGGGGTCGCCGTCCGGTGGCCGGGGGCCCTCGCGTGCGCGGAGCTGGAGGGGTACGGGCCGATCCCCGACAGCCTGGCCGCCCGGATCGCGGCCGCCGCCCCGTCCTGGACGCGTGTCCTGACCCACCCGCTGACCGGGGTGGTGCTGGCCCACGACCGCACCACCTACGCGGTGCCGGCGGATCTGAAGCGGCGGCTGCGGGCACGGGACGGGACCTGCCGGTTCCCCGGGTGCCGGCGTGCGGCGGCCCGGTGCGATCTGGACCACACGGTGGCCTGGGCGGAAGGAGGCACCACGGAGGCGGGCAACCTCGCCCACCTGTGCCGGGCCCACCACCGGCTCAAGCACCGCCAGGGCCCGCTCGGGCGGTGGCGGGTGGAGCAGCCGGAGCAGGAGGGGGTGCTGGTGTGGACCTCACCGGCCGGGCGGGTGCACGTGAGCTATCCCGCGCATTACCACCACCCCGTGCTGTCCTCGGTGCGGATCCCCGCGGGGCCGCTGTCCCCGGACGACACGGCGCAGGAGCCCGGCACGGCGCAGGAGCCCAGAGCGGCCCAGGAGCTGAGGCAGGCCAGTGAGCTGGCACGGTTCTGGGGCCCGGCCTGGGCCTGGAACCGCGCCCGAGCCCGCGGCCTGCTGCCCGACGACCCGCCACCCTTCTGAGCACTGCGCACGGGGCCGCTCACCCTGGTTGTTCCTTCGGAATCCGCCGCACGTGCCGACGACGTGTCTCGACACCGGTCGCGGGTAGCGTGTCGACCATGACCAACGCACCGTTCAGCGCACGCCTCGGCTCCGTGGCCCGCGCGCCGTTCGCCGTCCTGAAGCAGTTCCGTCCGGACCGCCCCATCCACACGGTGGGCGTGGGGCTCGAAGGGGTTCTCACTCGCACGGGCACCGGAGCCAGCGGCATCAGCTGGATCGACGAGTCCGGCCAGGACACCGTGCGGGCCCGGTTCTCACGCTCTGCGGGCTTCCCGCACGGCTGGCCGGACATCCTGGGGCTGGCGCTGCGCTGCCCCGCCCCTGTGGCGGAAGGTACCGACGGATCTCCGTCGGAGCGCACGGACGGGGCCGCGGGGGAGCACACCGGCGCGCCGGTGGGGGACTGCGCCGACATCCTGCTGGCCACCTCCGGCAGCGGCCGGCTCACCCGTTTCGTCCCCACGTTTCACCGGCGCGTACCGGACGGAGCCTTCACGTCGTTCATGCCCTACCGCGGCACGAACGGTCCCGTGCTGGTGGCTGCACGCTCCCTGCCGAGGGCGGAACCTCTGCCGTCACGCCCCGACCTCTTCCTCGCATCCATCGCCGCCGAACCGTGGAGCCTCGATCTGCACTGGGCCACGCCGCTCGGCGGATGGCGCCGGTTCGGCACGGTGGTCATGCGCCCGGGCCGCCCCGTCGACCAGACCGAACGATTCGACCCGCTCCGGAACGTCCCGGTCGGGGCCACCAACTACGGATGGACGCACTGCCTGCGTGAGCCGTCCTACGAGCTCGCCCGCACCTCTCCGGAGCCCCGGCACCGGGCGTAGACTCGGCGCATGGGACTGAGACTGAGCCCGCCGGCCACCACCAGCACCGCCGCCCGGCGTCGCCACGCCGTCGTCGACTCGCCGATCGGCCCGCTGGCTCTCGTGGAGGAGGACGGTGCGCTGACGGCCCTGTCCGTCGAGGGCGCCCGGCAGGGCCCGGTCCCGGCGTCCTTCGGTGAGCGCGACGACGACGTCCTGCCGCACGTGCGCGAACAGCTCCACGAGTATTTCGCCGGGCGGCTCCAGGAGTTCGACGCGGACATCGTCCTGCACGGCACGGCGTTCCAGGTGCGGGTGTGGAACGCGCTGGCCGGGATCCCCTACGGGACGACCGGAACCTACGGGCAGATCGCGCGCTCGATCGGGGTGCCGCGGGCCGCGCAGGCGGTCGGCGCCGCCAACGGCCGCAACCCCGTGAGCCTGCTGGTCCCGTGCCACCGGATCATCGGCGCCGACGGCCGGCTCACCGGCTACGCCGGGGGCATGGAGCGCAAGGAGTTCCTGTTGCGCCTCGAGGGTGCGCTGCTCTGATTCCGCACGCCTGACGCTCCGGGAGGACCCATGCTCCACCTCGACGATCTCGCCGCCGCCAACCTCGAGAGGGCGCACGCGGCGGTCGGCGGAAACAGCGCTGAACTCGTGATCCGCGACGGCGTACTCCGGCAGACCGTCATCGCGCTGTGTGCCGGCCGGGAGCTGGCGGAGCACGTCTCCCCGCCCGCTGCGACGCTCCAGATGCTCCGCGGCCGGATCCGGGTGCTGAAGCGCGGTCAGCTCACCGAGGAGCTTGTCGCCGGGGAGCTGCTGTCCCTCACCGACTCCCGGCACTCGGTCGAGGCGCTGGAGGACTCGGTCTTCCTGCTGACCTCGGTCTCCCGGCCCTCGGACGGCAGCAACCCCCGCGTGGCCTGACTGTGGGGAATCCGGTGCTCCCAGGGCGCCCGGGAGCACGGGCTCGGGTCCGTAAGGCTCGGGTCCTTCCGGAGGTTCACCCGGTTCAGAAGGCGTAGCGGACGGTGCAGTACGGCAGCTCGCGGTGCAGCAGGTCGAGGAACTGCTCCAGCCAGCGCTGCTTGTCACAGAACCGGTAGCGCACGTTCAGCGCCCCGTTCTGGGAGCGCTTGGTCTCCTGCAGGTCCGGCCGCCACAGCACCTCCTCGGCCTGGGGGTGCCACCGCGTGTTGACCTCGTGCAGCTGGGCGTTGTGGGTGAGGAAGATGACCTCCGCGGCGAGCTGCTCCTTGGCCGCCGGACCCAGGCCGGCGTCGAGCTGCCGGAAGAGCTCCGCCCAGTCCTCGAGCCAGGTGTCCGTCACGATCACGGGTGAGAAGTTCACGTGGACCTCGTACCCGGCCGCCACGAAGTCGTCGATCGCCGCGATCCGTTCGGGGACCGGGGACGTCCTGATGTCCGTGAGCTTCGCCAGGTGCGCCGGCATCAGGGAGAACCGCATCCGCGTCCGTTCCCGCGGGTCCCAGTCCAGGAGCTCGCGGTTGACGTACTTGGTGGCGAAGGAGGCCTTGGCCGTGGGACGGTCGCGGAACAGGTCCACGAGATCGCGCACGTTGTCGCTGAGCAGTGCGTCGGCCGAGCAGTCGCTGTTCTCCCCGAGGTCGTAGACCCACGCGGAGGGGTCGCACTGGTTGGGTTCGGCCTTGATCCCCTGCCGGCGGATGTGCCGGTCCAGGTAGCCGGTGATCTGCTCGATGTTCGCGAACACCGTCACGGGATTGCTGTAGCCCTTCCGGCGCGGCACGTAGCAGTAGGCGCACGCCATGGCGCACCCGTTGGCCGTGGACGGCGCGATGAAGTCCGCTGACCGGCCGTTGGGCCTCGCCGCCAGCGACTTCTTGACCCCGAGCACCAGTGCCTCGCGCTTGATCCGCACCCACCGCCGGACGTTGGCCTCGTCCCCGTGAAGCTCCGGGATCTGCCAGTGGCTCGGGACCTCCACCAGGTGCGCGTCCGGCCATCTCCGCAGCACCTCCTGCCCGCGGGGCAGCTCGGCCGCCGCCGGCTCGTAGTAGATCCGGGTGATGTCGACCAGGGGCGGTTCGGGGGGCATGACGGGAATGGTAGGGGTCACCTCCGACAATCCCGGGCGGTGCCGGGCGGTGCCGGGCCGTGCCGGGCCGTGCCGGGCGGTGCGCGGCGATCTCGCGGAGGCCGTCTGTGCCACCTCGTGCGCCACTTCGGCCGGGACCGGCTCCGCGGATCAACAGTGGACGTGCCATCTCCGGGCCGCCAGGATGGCACCATGACCGCCCGTCAGCCGTTGCTCGCCGACCACGAGGGAGCGTCCGCATGAAATCCGTTTGGCTCGACACGTATCAGGCGCCGTCCGGCACGGCGGACGAGTTCGTCCCGGGCGCCCACTACGACACCGTCGTCGCCGGCGCGGGGCTCACCGGGCTGACGACGGCGGTCCTGCTCGCCCGCGCGGGTCAGCGCGTGGCCGTCCTGGAGGCGCGCACCGTGGGCGCCGTGACCACCGGCAACACGACGGCGAAGCTGAGCCTGCTGCAGGGCACCACGCTCTCCCAGATCCGGCGGCACCAGCCGGAGGGAGTGCTGCGCGCCTACGTCGAGGGCAACCGGGAGGGCATCGCCTGGCTGGTGCGCTACCTGGAGGAGCGGGGAGTCCCGTTCCAGCGGCGCATGGCCTACACCTACGCCACCACGGCGCAGGGCACCTCAGCCCTGCGCAAGGAGCTGGAGGCGACACGGGCGGCCGGTCTGCACGTGAACTGGACCCGCGACACGGGCCTGCCCTTCAAGGTCTCGGGAGCCATCTCGCTGCCGGAACAGGTGCAGTTCCACCCGATGGAGGTGCTCGGCGCCCTGGCCGCCGAGCTCAAGGAGCGCGGCGGCACCCTGGTGGAGGGCGTGCGGCTCACGGGCGCCGGGGTCCGTTCGCCGATCACGGTGCAGACCTCCGAGGGCACGGTCCGGGCGGACCGCCTGGTGCTCGCCACCGGCATCCCGGTGCTGGACCGGGGCGGATACTTCGCGAAGCTGTCCCCGAACCGTTCCTACGCCCTGACCTACCGGGTTCCCGGGGCCCCCTCGTCCCTCCCGCAGGGGATGTACCTCAGCGCCGACAGCCCCGCGCGCACCATGCGCACCGTGCCGGTCGGCGAGGAGGAGCTGCTGCTCGTGGGCGGCAACGACCACGTCGTCGGGCGCACGCCCTCGACGCAGGCGGCCGTGGACGACCTCGAGGCCTGGACGCGGCGGTGGTTCCCGGAGGCCGAGCGCACCCACGCGTGGGCGGCCCAGGACTACCGGTCGGTCAACCTCGTCCCCTTCATCGGCACCCTGCCCCGCGGCGGTGGCCACATCTATCTCGCGACCGGCTACAACAAGTGGGGGATGAGCAACGCCGTCGCCGCGTCCCTCGCGCTGAGCGCGGAGATCCTCGGCGGCACCGTGCCGTGGGCCGAGAAGCTGGGGCGCAAGGCCACCACGCCGGCGGATCTCCTGGCGGCCCTGCGGGTCAACGCCGGCGTGGGCTTCAACGCCCCGAAGGACTGGCTCCGGACCGAGCTGAACGAGCTGCCGGCCGAGGCGCCCGCGGAGGGGCAGGGCGTCGTCGGGCGTGAGTGGGGGCGGCCCGTCGCGGTGTCGACCGTGGACGGGACCACGTGCAGGGTCTCCGGGGTGTGCACCCACCTCGGGGGCGTCCTGCGCTGGAACGACGTCGAGCGCTCCTGGGACTGCCCGCTGCACGGATCCCGGTTCGACGCGGACGGTACGCGGCTCGAGGGGCCCGCGGTGCGTGATCTCGCCCGGCGCGGCGGCTGATCCGTCCCGGACGCGGCCGAGGCCCCCACCCGTGCGGGTGGGGGCCCCGCCCACGTCCCCGAGCGATCGGGGAGCTCGTGGCCTACTTCTTGGAGGAGGCGGTCTCCTCGAGCTTCAGGGCGACGCCGATGGCGAAGAACGTCGGCGCCCACTCGCCCACGAACAGGCCCCAGCGGTCCGCCTGCGCCTTGTCCTTGGTCTTGCCCAGGTCGATGGCCCAGGAGGCGAACGAGAGACCGATGGACGCGAAGCCGGCCGCGTAGGCGTGCTCGCTGCGGATGCCGAGATCTTGGAGCGTGCTGATCATGGAGCTACCTCTTTCCTGTGGTGGACACCGTGGACGGTGGGCGGATCGAGCCGCGTGAGCCCAGTCTCACACGATCCCGCCCAGAAGAAAAGCAGACTGACGATACAGGTGCGGACCGGGACGGGGCGGTGCTGAGACGTCCGGTGGGGAACCGCCTGTAGGCACATGTGGGGTCCGGATATCCCCTCGGGGCCGATGCAAAATCCTGTTCCCTCATGCAAACTGATGAATATCCGGGACGGTGGTCGCACCACTGTTCCCGGGTGGACGTCGGACCGGTCGGGGGGCCGGTGACGTCGAAGGCGCCGGGCGAGGGAGCACCGGTGCCGGGTCGAAGAACTCTGGGGGGAATCATGTTGCTGTCCGTCTTCGGCGCTCTCTTGAGCGCTGTGGTCCTCGCCTACGTTCTGCCGAACGCGGCCGGCACGCGCCACACGCGGTTCGTCGTCGGCGCCCGACGGCTTCGCAGGGCGGTCATCGTCGTGTACTCCATGCTGCTGGTGCTCAATCTGTGGTGCGCGTGGGCCATGCCCCTGGCCATCGTGTGCGACGCGGTGGCCGTGACGACGCTCGTCGCCACCGGCAGCTTCGCGTTCGTGGTGGCCGAGCGGCGGATCCCCGCCGCCACCGTGGTCCAGCGCCGCCGGGTGCTGGCCGTGGGCGCGCACCCCGACGACCTGGAGCTGGCCTGCGGCGCCACCCTGGCCAAGCTGGTGGACGCCGGTCACGAGGTCCGCGGGCTCGTCATGAGCTGCGGCGAGGTCGGCGGCAGCCAGAACCTGCGACCGGAGGAGGCCCGCAGCGGCGCCTCCTTCCTCGGCCTGGGGGCCCTGCGCGTCCACGACTTCCCGGACACCCGGCTGGAGACGGCCGGCCAGGACATGGTGCGGGCCATCGAGGACGCGATCCGGGAGTTCGAGCCGGACCTGATCTTCACCCACTCCGCCCACGACCAGCACCAGGACCACTACGCGGTGCACCAGGCGACCCTGCGAGCGGCGCGGGCCCACCACTCCATCCTGTGCTTCGAGTCCCCGTCCGTGACCCGTGACTTCGACCCGTCCGTGTTCGTGGACATCGACGGCTACGTGGACGTCAAGGTCGCCGCCGTGCTCTCCCACCGGGACCAGTCGGGCAAGCCCTACATGACGCCGGGGAGGGTCCGCGGCATGGCCGCGTTCCGCGGCGCCCAGGCGAAGAACACCAACGCCGAGGCCTTCGAGCCGGTCCGCCTGCTGGGCTCGGCCGTCGGCGACCTGTAGGCCACCGGCCGCGGACCGGTCCCGTCCCCGGGCAGGGCGGGGCCGGGGTCAGACCGGCCCGTCACTGCCGGCCGGGTACTCGAGCAGCGGGACGCGCCCGTCCTCGAAGGCCTCCAGCACCTCCTGCACGATCCGCCACCCCTGCTCGGCCGCGTCCCCGCGGACGCCGAACGTGTGGTCTCCCGCGAGAATGCCCCGCAGCACGCTCCCGTAGGCGCTCAGCCCGGGTTCGGCCATCCCCGAGGACAGGGTCACGCGGGTCGTGCCCCGGGAGTCGAAGGGGCCGCCCATGTTGGCCTCCAGCATCAGGTGCTCCTCCTGGAGCCCCATCCGCAGCACGTTCGGGGCCACCTTGCCGCCGTGCGGGAACTGGGCGTACTCGTGCGGCGGGGGTCGGAAGGTGATGATGATCTCCTGGCGCGGGTCGCCCACGGCCTTGCCCGAGCGCAGCGTCACCGGCACGCCGTTCCAGCGCCAGGTGTCGACCTCCAGGACGACCTGCGCGAAGGTCTCGGTGCCGCGCCCCGGGTCCACGCCCTCCTCGGCGGCGTAGTCGGGCAGCTCCCCTCCCCCCACTGTGCCGGCGGTGTACCGGCCGCGGGCGGCGGCCCGGACGGGGTCTCCGAGCCACAGCTTGGTCGCGCGCAGCACGTGGCTCGTGAGCGTGGGGATCTCCACCTGGTCGAACGAGGAGGGCGGTTCCATCATGACGAGGGCCATGACCTGGAGCAGGTGGGACTGGACCATGTCCCGCAGTGCGCCCGTGGTGTCGTAGAAGTCGGCGCGGCCCTCCAGGCCCAGCGTCTCGTCGAAGACGATCTCGACGGAGGCCACGTGGTCCCGGTTCATCAGCGGCTCCAGCAGGCGGTTCGCGAAGCGCAGCCCCACGAAGTTCAGGACGGCGGGCAGGCCCAGGAAATGGTCCACCCGGAACGTCCGTTCCTCGGGCACGATCCGGCCCACGAGCCGGTTCAGCTCCCGTGCGGTCGCCGCGTCCGAGCCGATCGGCTTCTCGAGGGCCAGCACCAGGTCCTCCGGAAGGTCCAGCTCCGCCAGGGCCGCGCAGGAGCGCGCCGTGACCGCGGGCGGCAGGGCGAAGTACAGGCACACGGGGCCCTCGAGGTCCCCGAGCAGGCGCCGGAGGTCCGCGGCGTCCGTGGCGTCGGCCGGGACGTAGCGTGCCGTCTCCCGCGCGTGCGCCACCGCGGGCCCCGTGGCGGCGACGTCGTCGAAGGCCTCCGCCACGACCCGTGGCCACCGCTCGGCGGGCTCGCGCGAGGAGCCGACGACGTCGATGCGCAGGTCCGGCGAGGAGCTCAGCAGCGTGCCCAGCCCCGGCAGGAGCAGGCGGGACGTGAGGTCGCCGGTGGCGCCCAGGATGACGAGGGTCCGGATGCTGTCCATACCGGCACGCTATCCCGGTGCGGGGCCCCGACACGGTGCCCCGGCACGGTGTCCCGCTGCCCTGTCGCGCTGTCCCGGGGTGGTGCGTCCGCGGTCGCTCGGGGCTGCTGGTTGAATGGGCGCATGAGCGCCGACGCCGACCGGGTCCCGTCGACCCCCCTCGAGGACTACGCCCTGCTCTCCGACCTGCACACGGGACCGCTCGTCTCCCGGGACGGGAGCATCGACTGGCTCTGCTTCCCCCGGTTCGACTCGCCGTCGGTCTTCGCCGCCCTGCTCGGGACCCCCGAGGACGGGCGCTGGCAGGTGTCCGTCGTCGACGGCGAGGTCGCCTCCCGGCGCTACCTGCCGCGCACGTTCGTGCTCGAGACCACGTGGCGGAGCCCCACGGGCACCGCCGTGGTGACCGACTTCCTGCCGCCCGGGGAGGCCGACGACCACCCGGACCACGCCGACCTGGTGCGACGGGTCGAGTGCATCTCCGGATCGGTCGAGGTGGAGCACGACCTGCGGATCCGCTTCGACTACGCGCGCGCCCTGCCGTGGAGCCGGCGCGTCGAGGTCGGCGACGACGGGGAGGAGGCACTGCTCTCCATCGCCGGCCCGGACGCCCTGCTGCTGACGGGTCCCCTGCTGCACCCCCGGGAGTCCCCGCAGGTGGACCCGTTGAAGGAGGCGGCACCCGGGGAGCCGGGTCACCCCGACGACGACGAGGGCGCCGTCTCGGGCCGGCTGGGCGGGTGCTTTCCGCTGTCCGCCGGGGAGAGCCACGACTGGGTGCTGACCTGGCACGAGTCCCACCACCCGCTCCCGGTGCCCGTGGACCCCGGCAGGGCCCTCGACCGCTCCGTGTCCTTCTGGACGGACTGGTGCTCCCACGTGGGCACGCACAAGCGGCACGAGCAGGCCGTGCTGCGCTCGCTGCTCGTGCTCCGGGCGCTCACCCACCGCGGCACCGGGGGGCTCGTCGCGGCGCCCACCACCTCCCTGCCCGAGGAGTTCGGGGGAGAGCGCAACTGGGACTACCGCTACACGTGGCTGCGGGACGCCGCCCTGACCATCGAGGTGATGGTGGCCCACAACTTCACGGAGGGCGCGCTGCACTGGCGCAACTGGCTGCTGCGGGCGGTGGCCGGGGATCCGGACCAGATCCAGATCATGTACGGGCTGGCCGGGGAGCGGCAGCTGCCCGAGATGCAGCTGGACCACCTCGCCGGGTACGAGGACTCGACGCCCGTGCGCATCGGCAACGGGGCCGTGGGCCAGTACCAGGCCGACGTCGTCGGGGAGGTCATGCTCGCCCTCGCCGCGCTGCGGGACGCCGGGGTCCCCGAGGACGAGTACTCGTGGGGGCTGCAGAAGAACCTGCTGCGCTTCTGCGAGCGCAACTACGGCCGCGCCGGCCACGGCATCTGGGAGATGCGCGGGGCCTCCACGTGCTTCGTGCACGGGCGGGCCATGATGTGGGCGGCCTTCGACCAGGGCGTCCGGGCGGTCGAGGAGCACGGGTTCTCCGGACCGGTGGAGCGGTGGCGGGACCTGCGGGGCCGGCTGCGCACGGAGATCCTCGAGCACGGGTTCGACGCGGAGCTCAACTCGTTCACCCAGACCTACGAGAACTCCGAGGTGGACGCCTCCCTCCTGCAGCTGCCGCACACGGGCTTCGTGGCCTACGACGACCCCCGGATGCTCGGCACCGTCGCCCGGATCGAGGCCGACCTGCGGGGTCCGCACGGCTTCGTGCACCGCTACCGCACGGCCTCGGGAATGGACGGCCTGGCGGGCGGGGAGTACCCGTTCCTGATCTGCACGTTCTGGCTCGTGGAGCAGTACGCGCGCAGCGGCCGGGTGGACGACGCCGGGGAGCTGCTGGAGCGGCTCGTGGACTGCGCCAACGACCTGGGGCTCTACGCCGAGGAGTACGACCCGGTGAGCGGGCGGCTGGCCGGGAACTTCCCGCAGGCGTTCAGCCATCTCGGCTTCATCCGCGCCGTCGACGCCGTCGTGCGGGCGCGCGCCGGTGAGCAGGTGGAGGCCCGGACGGGGCGCTGACGGACCGGCCCGTCCGTCAGGGGCGCCGCGCGGAGCTCGGCTCCCGCCGGGAGCGGAGGAACGCCGTGGCGGCCACCACGAGGCCCGCCGCCACGGCCGCGCCCCAGGCCACCGTGGCGGAGCGTGGCTCGTCCGCGGCCCGGCCCACCGTGATCCAGGCCAGGCCCCACGCCGACCCGGCGGCCACCGCCCAGCGTGCGCCGATCCGCTGCTGGATCGCGGCGACGACCGCGGCGAGTCCCAGCAGCACCAGGACGCCGATCCACTCCGCGCCCCGCCCCGTCTGGGACACCCCGGAGGCCACGATGGCGGCCGCCACGTTGGCCGCCGTGGCGACCGAGACCCACCCCAGGTACAGGCCGAAGGTGCCGTCCACGACGAGCCGCTCCAGCGGGCCGCCCCGCGCCGGCAGGTCCGCCAGCCGGTGCACCAGCACGCCCAGCACGAGGGCCAGGACCACGATGACGCCCACGCTCACCGCGATCCAGCCCCGCTGGGTGACCAGCAGCCAGCCGGCGTTGAGCAGCAGGGACGCCGCCGCGAGCGCGCCGGTGGCCCGGGCACGTGGGTCCGCGGCGCGGGACGGCAGCCACTGCCAGACGGTGTAGCCGAGGAGCCCGAGGTAGATCACGGACCAGATCGAGAAGGCCGGGCTCGCCGGGGCGATCAGGGTGGCGTCGGCCGCGAGGGCTCCTCCGGAGGACTCCGCCACGCGGGTGCCCAGCACGCCGAGGCCCACCAGGGTGCCCAGCGCGCACGCGACCGCGCTGACGGTGACGACCGCCTGCCGTGCCCGGTCGGACGGTGCGGCGGTGTGCGCGACGGTGACCGGCGCCGTCACGGGCTCCGCTCCGGGACCGGTGCCCGCTCCTCCCGCAGCTGCGCGAGCCGCAGCCGGAGGTACTTGTTGAGCAGGTACAGGGTCCACAGGACGAAGAGCGACGCTGCGATGAGGACCGTCCAGGAGAGGATGCTCACGAGGAGGAACATCATCCCCTCGGCGCTGACCACGGCGAGCACGGCGGCCTCCCGACCTCGAGAAATGGTGGGACCAGAATACGCCTGCCGGCGCCGGCGCGCGCGGTGACCGGCGGCCCCGGCCCTACAGTGGTGCCATGGACCCCGCCGCCCGCCCCGTCGTGGGCCTGCTCGGCGCCACCGGCATCACCGGGCGCACCGCGCTGGCCCATCTCGTGGCCCGGGCCCCCTTGGAAGGGGCCGGCGTCGTCGTGGGTGCGCGGGACCCCGGCCGGGTGCGCGATCTCTGCGCCGAGCGGGGTCTGCCCGTGCCGGAGGTCCTGCCGGTGGACGTCACCGACGAGCGGTCCCTCGACGCGTTCGTGCGCCGGGTCGACGTGGTCGTGAACCTCGCCGGGCCCTACACGCGTCTGGCGCCGCCCGTGCTCGCCGCGTGCGTCGCCCGGGGCGCCCACTACGTCGACCTGACCGGGGAGGCGCCGCTGGTCCTCCGCACCGACCGGGACCTGCACGCACCGGCCCGGGCCGCGGGGGTCGCGATCGTGCACACGGCCGGTTTCGAGGCCCTGCCCGCCGACGTCCTCGTGGACGCCGCCCGCCGTGCCGCCGCGGCGCGGGGCGAGACCCTGCGGGGCGCCGACCTCGTGACGACGGTGCGCACCCCGCCCGGCACCGGCTTCCGCGACGCGGTCTCGGGCGGGACCGTGCAGAGCCTGCTCGAGGTCCTGCGCGACCCGGACCGGTGGCGCACGGGCGACGTCGCGGCGCGCCTGCCGGACCCGGCCCCGGGCAGCGGCACCGCCGCGGACCCCGACGCCGTGCGCCGGACGAGTCCGCTGCGCCTGCCCCCCCGCGTGGCCGGAGGACAGGTGCTCGCGCCCATGAGCCCGCTGGCGGCGATCAACCCGCCCGTGGTCCACCGCACCCAGGCCCTCAGCCCGGTGCCCGGCGCCCCCGCCCGTCCCGTCGCCTTCCGCGAGGCCATGGCCGTGGGACGGTGGGCCGGCCTCGGCGGCCCCGCTCGCCTGGCGGCGGCCACGGGTGCCTCGGGGTTCCAGGCGCTCGCCGGCCTGGTCACCCGGTTGCCGCGCCCGGTGCGCTCGGGGCTGGCCGACGCGCTGTCCCGGATCCTGCCCGCGGCGGGCACGGGTCCGCAGGGGGACGTGCTCACCGGCTGGTCCTGGACGACCCGCGGCACCTTCACGACGCACGAGGGGAGCACGTTCGGCGCCGTGCTCGAGGCCCGGGGCAACCCGGGCTACGGCACCACCGCGTGGCTCGTGGTCGAGCTCGCCCTGCGCATGGCCGTGCGCGGCGTCCCGGACGCCGCCCTCGGCTCCTCGACACCGGCCCTCGCCCTCGACGGCGACCTCGCCGCGCTGGTGCCGGCCCGGGTCCGGATCACCGTGGACGGGCGTCCGGCCGACCGCTGAGCACAGAACGGAGCCCGGCCCCCTCGGGGACCGGGCTCCGTCGCGGTGCCTACGGCTTGAGGACCACCTTGATGCAGCCGTCCTCCTTCTTCTGGAACTTCTCGTACATCTCCGGCGCCTGGTCCAGGGACGCCGTGTGCGTCCTGAGGTCCAGGACGCCGAGGGGGTCCGAGGGGTCCTCGACGAGCGGGAGCAGGTCGTCGATCCAGCGCTTGACGTTGCACTGGCCCATGCGCAGCTGGATCTGCTTGTCGAACATGGTCAGCAGCGGCAACGGGCTCTTCGTGCCGCCGTAGACCCCGCTGAGCGAGATCGTGCCGCCGCGGCGGACGGCGTCGATCGCGGTGTGCACGGCGTTGAGCCGGTCGACGCCCGCGGTCTCCATGGCCTTGCGTGCCACGGCGTCCGGCAGCAGGCCGAGCGCCTGGTGGGCCACCCCCGCGACCGGGGAGCCGTGGGCCTCCATGCCGACGGCGTCGACGACGGCGTCCGGCCCGCGGCCGTCGGTGACCTGCCGCAGCCGCTCGGCCACGTCGTCGTCCAGGTCCAGGGTCTCTATCCCGTGCCGCTCCGCCATGGCCCGGCGTTCCGGGACCGGGTCCACCGCGAGCACGCGGTGACCCAGGTGGCGGCCGATCCGGGCCGACATCTGGCCGATGGGACCCAGGCCCAGGACCGCGAGGGAGCCTCCCTCGGGCGGGTCGGCGTACTTGACGGCCTGCCACGCGGTGGGCACGACGTCGGAGAGGTACAGGTACCGCTCGTCCTCACCGGTCTCCGGCACCTTGACGGGGCCGTAGTCGGCGTGCGGGACCCGCAGGTACTCGGCCTGACCGCCGGGCACGGAGCCGTACATGCGGGAGTAGCCGTAGATGGCGCAGCCGCTGCCGTACTCGCGGACCTGCGTGGTCTCGCACTGCGACTGGAGGCCCTGCCGGCACATCCAGCAGCGGCCGCACGAGATGTTGAACGGGACCACCACCCGGTCCCCGGCCTTGAGGTTCGTGACGGCGGAGCCGACCTCCTCGACGACGCCCATCGGCTCGTGGCCCACGACGTCGCCCTTGTCCATGAACGGCCCCAGCACCTCGTACAGGTGCAGGTCCGAGCCGCAGATCCCGGTCGAGGTGATCCTGACGATCGCGTCCGTGGGCTCCTGGATCCGCGGGTCCGGCACCTCCTCGACGCTCACCGAGCGCTTGCCCTGCCATGTCAGAGCCTTCATCGGTCCTCCTTCTCAGGGCCGCCGACCGTGCGGAACGACAGCTTGCTGATCTGTTCGGTCCGGATCAGCCTACTCGGCGTCCTCCGGGCCCGCATAGGTGGTACCGGCCCCTCCTGCGGTGCTGCCCGGGCCCGCACCTGCCGCGCGGTCCTCGCGCAGGAAGTAGGCCCCCACCGATCCGGCCAGTGTGGCGAACACGCCCACCGAGTAGATCGCCAGCACGACCTCCAGCACGCGGGGGAAGACACCCTGCGCTCCGAGCTTCTCTCCCGTGATCGTGGACATCGCCGCCTGCGAGAGCGCCGGGCCGTACCCCGGGTAGTGGCCCAGGAGGTAGAGCAGCTGGCTCGAGACGAGCACGACGACGGCGGTCACCGCCGCGAGCCAGCCGATCCGGCTGGACAGCAGCCGCCCCGCGGAGCGCGATCCCCGCACCCCGGCCGAGAGCACGCTGCCGGCCCGTGCGAGCCGGGCGACCCGGAGCAGCCGCGCGGCCCGCAGGACGCGGAGGAAGCGCAGGAACGGCAGCAGCAGGAACAGCACCTGCCACCAGTTGCGCCGCCAGAACCGCCTCGAGAAGCGCGCGATCCAGGCCCGGAGCAGGAACTCGGCGACGAACACGGCCCAGAAGAGCCAGCCCACCACGTTGAGAGCCGCCACGAGCCCGGGTTCCTCGGCGAGCAGCTGGCCCAGCACCACGAACAGGAACAGCACGCCGAGCACGCCCATGGGGCGGTCGAGGCGGCGCGCGAGGCCCTCCGCCAGACCCAGCTGCTCCTCCTGCCGGGCCGCGGCCTCGACGGGATCCTGTCGCCGGGTCCCGTTCTGCGTGCCAGAGGTCCCCTCGGGGTCCCGGCCCTCGTCCTGCTCCGTGGTCATCACCTGCCGCCTGTCCCGGGCGCCGTCCGTCCCGCCCGTTGTCGCCGAGGTCCACGGTAGGCGACACGGCCCGTCGGACCGCCGGACTTGCCGAGGCCACCGCGGCCGGGCCAGAGTATGCGCGACGGCACCATGCAGCCGTCCCTGACCGGACCGGGCCGGGAATGCGGCAACCGGGTGCCGTCCCAGCACCCCGCCGGTCGCAGGCGGATCAGCAGGCCCCGGCGGAAGGACCGACATGGTGGCGGAGCTCGACGACCTGCAGCGGCGGATCGTCGCGGCACTGCAGATCGACGGTCGTGCGCCGTGGCGGAGGATCGCCGCGGCCCTCGGGGAGCCGGAACGCAGTGTGGCCCGCCGGGGTGCCGAGATGCTCGAGAGCGGGGCCGTCGGCGTCGTCGCGCTGCGCCCTCGGTCCGCGCACGTCGTCGTGAAGACGACATGCGTGCCCGGGACCGCGATGGTGGCCGTGGAGGCGTTCGCCCGTCGCCCGGACACGAGCTTCGCCTACGCGGTGACGGGCTCCGCCGACTGCGTGGCCGAACTGCTGGTGGACCAGGAGCGGGTGGGCGACGTCCTGTCCCTGGAGATCCCCTCGATCGCGGGGGTGTCCGGCACCATGAGCTACCCGGTGCTCAAGTACTTCCGGACCATCCGTTCGTGGCGGGCCGCGGCCCTCACCGCGAGCCAGGTGTCGGCCCTGCAGCCGCCGTTCGCGGCCGAGACCTGGCCGCCGACCGCGGTGCCCTCGCTCACCGCGCAGGACGAGCAGATGCTCGACGTGCTGCGCGAGGACGGGCGGGCGAGCTACGAACGGATCGCCCGCCGGGCCGGGGTCTCGGAGAGCACGGCACGACGACGGGTGGACTGGCTGCTGGACCGGCAGGTCGTGCAGATCCGGACGGTCGTCGAACCGGCCGTGCTGGGTCTTCCCGTGGAGGCGCTGCTGTGGATCCGGGCGGCCCCCGGCCGTCTCGAGGACATCGGGGCCGGCCTGGCCCGGGAGTCCTGCGTGCGCTACGCCGCGGCGGTCGCCGGCGACTGTCAGATCCTCGCCGACGTGACCGTCGGCGGGCTCGGCGACCTGTACCGTTTCGTCACCGGGTCACGCTGGTCCCAGGTGGTCGAGGGCGTGGAGATCTCCGTGCTGTTCACGGCGCGCAAGCGGGGCGGCAGGATCATGCCGTCCGGCTGACGACGCCACCTTCTGCAGCAGGTCGGGCCGTCGCGCGGCCCAGCCGGTGCACTCCTCGAAGGCCTTGCCGTACCTCAGCAGCTGCACGTCCTGATAGTGGTCCACCGCCAGCTGGAACCCCACGGGCAGTCCCTCGGGCGTGAAGCCGGCCGGGACGCTGAGCACCGGCAGGGACGTGGCGGACAGCACGCACGCCGAGCGCATCCAGTCCAGATAGGTCTCCGAGGGCTGCCCTGCGACCTCGGCCGGGTAGCGCAGGCCGGCGTCGAACGGGACGACTTGGGCGGCCGGGCTGAGGAAGAGGTCGAAGCGGTGGAAGAAGGAGCGGACGTGCTGCTGCAGCCGGGTGGCGGCGGCGGTGGTGTCGATCCAGTCCTGGGCCGTCAGCGCCCACCCCTGCTCCACGTTCCACACGACCTCGGGCTTGATGAGGTCCCGGTGCCGGCGCACCAGGTCCCCCAGCCCTGCCGCGAAGGTCATGGCGCGGTGGGCGCGGAAGACGGCGTCGGCCTCCGCCAGGTCGATGGACGCCTCCTCGACGGTGGCCCCCATGTCCTCGAAGACCGACAGCTGCGCCTCGAGGACGTCGAGCACGGCACGCTCCACGGGAATTCCGATGCCGAAGTCCGGTGACCACCCGATGCGCACGCCCTCCATGGTGGTGTCGAGGGGGGCGGTGAAGGCGTTCCCGTCCAGCGGGGCACGGGGGGTCACCTCGGGGGCGGGGCCCGCGACGGCCGACATGAACAGGGCGATGTCGTCGACCGTGCGGGCCATGGGCCCGGTCCTCCCCAGCCACTGCCAGGCGTCCACCGGGGAGGGCATGGGAATGACGCCGTAGGAGGGACGGAACCCGACGACGTTGCAGAAGGAGGCCGGGATCCGGAGGGAGCCGCCCATGTCGCTGCCCTCTCCGAGCGGCTGGATCCGGGCGGCGACGGCGGCGGCGACCCCGCCGCTCGAGCCGCCGGCGCTGCGGTCCGGGGCGTAGGGGTTCCTCGTGGTCCCGAACACCTCGTTGAAGGTGTGGGAGCCGGCGCCGAACTCCGGCACGTTCGTCTTCCCGGTGGAGATCACACCGGCCCGGCGGAGCCGTCCGATGATCAGGTCGTCCTCCTCCGGAACGGCGTCCTGGAGAACCGGCGAGCCCTGGGTCGTGCGCATGCCCCGGGTGCGGTGGGTGTCCTTGTGCGTCATGGGCAGCCCGTGCAGCGGACCCACGGCCGCGCCCGCGGCCGTGAGCCGGTCGGCGTCGTCCGCGGCCTCGCGCGCTCCGTCCGCGTCCAGGGTGACGACCGCGTTGAGGGTCGGGTCGACGGCGTCGATGCGCTGGAGGTGGGCCTCGACCAGTTCGCGGGAGGAGAGCTCCCTGCTGCGCAGGAGGGCAACCATCTCGGTGGCGCTGAGTTCGAGCAGATCGTCCATTGTTCGGCTCCTGTTCGGCTCCGGAAAGGGGCGGGAAGGGGTGTGCTCAGAAGTCTTCCGCGCGGGGACCGCCCGGAGAAGAGTGATGCAGATCTCCACCCTGAATGACGGAAACAGCCACGCTCCTGGCCGTTTCCGTCTTTCGTTGCCGCCCCGGAGCGGTTTGACGAAGGTTGTCGCTAACCCCGGGCGCCGGGTGTCAGCCAGATCACATCGTCAATGCTCCGTCGGAAAGGTGCGTCCTCATGGATACTCCGCCCACTGCCGTCCACGTCGCCGGCTCCTCGACCGACATCCTCGCGGTGGCGAACTCCCCGTTCCTGTGGCTCTGCGCCCTCGGGGTGTTCGCGGTCATCGCCGTGCAGTCGCTCGTCTACGTGAGGGCCGCCCGCCGGGCCGCTCCGTCCATCGGCATGAGCGCACGAGAGCTGAACCGGTCCTTCCGGGCGGGGGCGGTGGCGTCCATCGGCCCCTCCCTGGCGGTCGTGCTCGTCGCCATCGCCCTGCTCGCCCTCTTCGGGACCCCCGCGGTGCTGATGCGGATCGGGCTCATCGGTTCGGCCGCCGCGGAGACGGCCTCGGCCGGCATCGCGTCCTCCACGATGGGCGCCACCCTCGGTGGCGCCGACTACACCCAGCAGGTCTTCGCCGTCGCCTTCGTCGCCATGAGCATCAGCGGTGGCATGTGGATGCTCGCCACCCTGCTGTTCACGCCCGTCCTCAAACGCGGTGGACACAGGCTCTCGCAGGTGAATCCGGCGTTCATGCTCGTCATCCCGGCGGCCGCGCTGCTGGGCGCCTTCAGCGCGATCGCCGTCACGGAGCTCCCGAAGTCGGGCGTGCACGCCATGACGGTGCTCACCTCCGCCGCGGTGATGGGGGGACTGCTCCTCCTCGCTCGCCGGCTCCACGCGCCATGGCTGAAGGAGTGGGCCCTGGGGATCGCGATCTTCGTGGGCCTGACCGTTGCCTTCGTCAACCACACCGTCTGAAACGCAGCGACCTGAAGCGCAGAGAAAGGACCCACACCATGAGCACAGCGACCATCACCGCGGTCACCGGCATGGAAGTCTTCGACCGGACCACCTCCACCTGGGGGCGGATCACCATGCTCCTGGGCCTGGCGCTCTCGCTCGCCGGCCCTCTGTACCTGGTGTTCATCGCGGACCTGGGGGTGACTCCCGCCCACGTCCTGACGGCCTACGCAGCCGTTGCCGCAACGTTCCTGGTCTTCGCCGTCGTCGAACCCCTGACCTACTTCCCGGTCCTGGGCCAGGCGGCGATGTACCAGGCCTTCATGATCGGCAACATCTCCAACAAGCTGCTGCCGGCGGCCGTCGTGGCCCAGGACTCGATCGGGGTGCGCCCCGGCACGAAGAAGGCCGACCTGGCCTCGGTCATGGCGATCTGCGGCGCCGCCCTGGTCCACCTCACCTCGTTGCTGGTGTTCGTGGGACTGCTCGGCACCTGGTTGCTGGGCAACGTGCCGCCCCAGGTCATGGAGGTCGCGCGCCTGTACATCCTTCCCGCCATCGCGGGGGCCGTGCTGGTGCAGGCCGTCGCGACCGTGCGGCAGCCGCGCACCGCCGTCATCGCCATGGGCGTCGCCCTGTTCCTGGTGCTCGTCGTCGTGCCCGTGGTGCCCTCCCTGGGCATGTACGGCACGGCGGTGGCCGTGGCCCTGACGATCGCCCTGTCGTGGACACTGCGCGACCGCCGGGGCCGGTCCCTCCAGGAGACGTCCGCCGAGACCGCCCCCGTCGACCAGGAGGTCCGATGAGCACGCCGCTGAACACCACCGCCCACCGCGCGCCCAGCGGCCCGCCGACCGGGCCCCTGTCCGGGCTGACGGTGGTCGACCTGAGCCGTGCCCTGGCGGGCCCGCACGCGACGATGATGCTGGCCGACCTGGGGGCTCGGGTCGTCAAGGTCGAGTCGGCCGTCGGTGACGACACCCGCGGCTGGGGTCCGCCCTTCGTGGGTCCGGAGGACGATCAGCACTCCACCTACTTCCTGTCCTGCAACCGCAACAAGCAGTCGGTGGTCCTCGATCTGAAGTCCGAGCAGGGCGCCGAGGTGCTCACCGGCCTGGTGCGCGAGGCCGACGTCCTGGTGGAGAACTTCCGTCCCGGGGTCCTGGACCGGCTGGGGTTCCCGGTGCCTCGGCTGCACGAGCTGAACCCGGCCCTGGTGGTGCTGTCGATCTCGGGGTTCGGCCACGACGGGCCGGAGGCCCACCGCAGCGGCTACGACCAGATCCTCCAGGGCGAGGCCGGGCTGATGTCCCTGACCGGGCCCGATGCCGAGCACCCGCAGCGGGTCGGGGTGCCCATCGCCGATCTTCTGGCGGGAATGTATGGGGCCTACGGGGTGCTGGCGGCGCTGCGTGAGCGTGAGGCCACCGGCCGGGGACAGGTGGTGCGCACGTCCTTGCTGGCCTCGGTCATCGGGGTGCACGCCTTCCAGGGCACCCGGTGCACGGTGGCCGGAGAGGTCCCGGTGGCCCAGGGCAACCAGCATCCCTCCATCGCCCCGTACGGGTTGTTCGCCTGCCGGGGCGGGCACGTGCAGATCAGCGTCGGCAGCCAGAAACTGTGGTCGGCCTTCAGCGCGGCCTTCGGGCTGGACGCGCTGCCCGGGTTCGACACCAACCAGGAGAGGGTCCGGCGCCGACCGGAGCTGACCGCCGCGATCGAGGACGCGTTCGCCGACTGGACCCCGGACGAGCTGCTGGAGCGGTTGGAGCGGATCGGGATTCCGGCGGGGCGGGTCCGCTCGCTGGACGAGGTCTACGCCTGGGACCAAGTCCGCGCCCAGGGCCTGCTGGTCGAGGTGGACCACCCGGTCCTGGGGCCGGTGCGCCTTCCGGGCCCGCCGCTGCGGTTCTTCAACGCCGCCGACGGGGCCGAGAGGACGGGACGGGACCATGCGCCCCCGCCCACCCTGGACCAGCACGGGCCGGACATCCGGAGCCGGGCGACCTCGGGGCGTCCCGTGGCGGCCGGCCGATGAGCGCCACGACCGTGCCCGATCGCGCACGCACCCGACGGCTCGGGGCCCGGGAGCTCATCGGGGAGCTGGTCGAGACGGGGACCTACGACTCCTGGGACCTCCCCGTGGACCTGGACGGGACCGACGCCGGATATCGGGCGGAGCTGGCGGACGCCGCGGCGAGCAGCGGGACGGACGAGGCCGTCGTCACCGGCGCCGGGACCATCGGCGGCCACCGTGTGGCACTGATCGTCTCCGAGTTCCGGTTCCTGGCCGGGTCGATCGGCCGGGCGGCCGCCGCCCGCGTGGTCCGGGCCCTGGAGCGGGCCACCGCCGACGGCCTGCCCGTGCTGGTCTGCCCGGCCTCCGGGGGGACCCGCATGCAGGAGGGCACGCCGGCCTTCCTGGCCATGGTGCGCATCACCGCGGCCGTGCGGGCCCACAAGGACGCCGGCCTGCCCTACCTGGTGTATCTGCGCCACCCCACCACCGGCGGGGTCATGGCCTCCTGGGGGAGCCTGGGGCACATCACGGCGGCCGAGCCCGAGGCGCTGCTGGGGTTCCTGGGCCCCAGGGTCTACGAGGCCCTGCACGCGGAGCCGTTCCCGGCGGGCGTCCAGCGCGCGGAGCACCTGCAGGCCCGGGGGATCCTGGACACGGTCCTGCCGGTCGAGGAGCTGGGGCCCTTCGTCGGGGGGATCCTGGACGTGGTCCGGGCCCGCGGGACGTCCGCGGGAACAACCGTCGCCGGGGCCGGCCCCCGGCAGGCCGTCCGGTCTCCGCGGGCGTCCGTGTGGGAGTCGGTCACCATGACGCGTGCGCCGGGCCGTCCGGGGATCCGGGAGCTGCTGGCCGCCGGTTCCGGCGCCCAGGTGCGGCTCTCCGGAACCACGGCCGGGGAAGCGGACCTGCGCGTCCTCCTGGCGCTCGCCACCGTCGGCGGTCGCGGGTGTGTGGTCGTCGGTCACGACCGGCGGGCCGAGCACGGCGGACCCGGTCCCGGGCCGGAGGCTCTCCGCACGGCCCGGCGCGGCATGCGCTTGGCCGAGGAGCTGGGCCTGCCCCTGGTCACCGTGGTGGACACCGCCGGCGCCGAGCTCTCCCCGGCGGCGGAGGAGAACGCCCTGGCCGGGGAGATCGCCCGCTGCCTCGCCGACCTCGTGGGCCTCGGTGTCCCGGTCGTCTCCGTTCTGCTCGGCCGAGGCACCGGCGGAGCGGCCCTGGCCCTTCTGCCCGCCGACCGCACCGTGGCCGCCGAGCACGCCTGGCTGGCCCCCCTGCCCCCGGAAGGGGCCAGTGCGATCGTGCACCGGGACCTGGAGCATGCCCCGGACATGGCCCGGGCCCAGCGCGTCGGCGTCACCGATCTGCTCGCGGCAGGGGTCGTGGACGACGTCGTGCCCGAAGGCCTCGTGCCCCTGGGGACCGACGCCCCCACCGACGAGACGTTCTGCCGGGCGATCATGGCCGCGGTCGGCACAGGGCTGGAGGAGGCGGCCGCGGTGCCGGAACCCGAACGCCTCCGGCGGCGCGTCGCCCGCTACGAGTCCTCCGCGGCGTGTCCCGGGTCGGGCACGTGAGGCCGCAGGGGTCCGGCGTGTCGGTCACGATCTTGACGTTCCGCGCACGTCGATTGCCGCACAGAGAACGAACCGCTCCTGCCGGGGGACAACCCGTGTTACCCAGATCACCATGGAGAAGAACCCCGAGGAGGTCGGTCCCCGGCCCCTTCCACCACACCTGGAGGTCCTCATGAGCGAGACCACGCACCCTGCCCGCCCGTCCGCGCTGGGCGTGAGCCATCCTCTGGACCTGTTGACGCCCGCGGAGATCGCCGCGGCCCGCAGGATCCTCGACGACGCCGGGCTGCTGGGCCCGCGCACACGGTTCCCACGGGTCCTGCCGGTCGAGCCCGCCAAGGGGACGGTGCTCGGGCACACGGACGGCGACGACGACTTCGACCGGTCCCTCGACATCACGCTGCTGGACACCGACACCGGGCGCACCCGCCGCGCCGTCGTCTCCGTGACGGCCGGGCGGGTGGTCTCGGTCGAGACGCTTCCCACCGGCGAGCATCCCTACGGGCAGGCCCAGTACCTGTTCGAGGAGTACGACCGGGCCGCGGAGATCGTCAAGGCCGACCCCCGCTGGCAGGCGGCCATGGCCCGCCGGGGCATCGAGGACACCACGCACACCTTCGTCTCCCCGCTGGCCCCCGGCTACTTCCCCCGTGCGGACGAGACGGGCAAGCGGATGATCCGGTCGCTGACCTTCCACCGCCGCTTCGAGGGCGACAACCCGTGGGGCCACCCCGTGGAGGGGCTCATCGCCCACGTCGACCTGACGGCCGGGGAGGTCGTCCGCCTCGAGGACGAGGGTGACGTGCCCGTGCCGATGGCCGACGCCAACTACACCCCGGAGCACATCGGCCCCGCGCGCACGACGCTGAAGCCGCTGGACATCGTCCAGCCCGAGGGCCCGTCCTTCCAGGTCGAGGGCACCCACGTCACCTGGGAGAACTGGAAGCTGCGGATCGGCTTCAACGCCCAGGAGGGCCTGGTCCTCAACCAGGTCACCTTCCGCGACGACTCCGGCGACGAGCCGGAGGACCGGTCGGTGCTCTACCGCGGCTCCGTGCCGGAGATGGTCGTGCCCTACGGGGACACCACCAACACCCGCTTCTGGATCAGCTACTTCGACGCCGGGGAGTACCTCCTGGGCAAGAACGCCAACTCCCTGAAGCTCGGCTGCGACTGCCTCGGCGTCATCCGGTACTTCGACGCGTTCGTGGCCGACGACCAGGGCCACCCCATGGAGATCCCGCACGCCGTGTGCATGCACGAGGAGGACTACGGGATCCTCTGGAAGCACACCGAGCCCAGGGAGACCCCGCAGGTGCGCCGCTCCCGCCGGCTCGTGATCTCCTACTTCGCGACCATCGGCAACTACGAGTACGGCTTCTTCTGGTACTTCTACCTCGACGGCTCCATCCAGGTGGAGGCCAAGGCCACCGGCATCGTCTTCGCCGGGGCGTGCGAGCCCGGGAAGCCGAACCGGCACTCCAGCGAGATCGCCCCCGGGATCCAGGCGCCCGTCCACCAGCACATCTTCTGCGCCCGGCTCGACGTCGCCGTCGACGGGACGGAGAACTCCGTGCAGGAGGAGAACCTCGTGGCCCTGCCCATGGGCGAGGACAACCCCTGGGGCAACGCGTTCACCTGGTCGCGCACCGACGTGACCCGCGAGTCCGAGGGCGTCCGGGACGCGAACACCGAGACCGGGCGCAAGTGGTTCGTCACCAATCCGAACCGCCGCAACGCCGTGGGCGAGCCCACGGCCTACCACCTGATCCCCATGCCGGGCCCGCGGCTGCTGGCCGCGGAGGGCTCCTCGGCCCGCAAGCGCGCCGAGTTCGCCACGCACCACCTGTGGGTCACGCGCTTCGACGCGGACGAGCGGTTCCCGGCGGGGGACTTCCCGAACCAGCACGCCGGCGGTGGCATCGGGGAGTGGGTGCAGCAGGACCGCGAGCTGACCGGCACGGACGTGGTGCTGTGGCACACCTTCGGGCCCACCCACATCCCGCGCACCGAGGACTGGCCCGTGATGCCCGTGGACTACTACGGGTTCTGGTTCAAGCCCTACGGCTTCCTGGACCGCAACCCCGCCCTGGACCTGCCCGACTGGTCCACCACCTGCGGCCGCTGCTGCGGCACCGAGGTCGGCCACGCCGATCCCGCCCCGGCGGTCGAGCACGCGCACGCCGTGACCGGCGCCGGCGACCACCCCACCTCCGCGCGCCCCGCCTCCGACTGCCACTGCGAGGGCTGAACCATGAGCACCCAGACCACCATCCGGGACGAGGCCTCCCGGCCCGTCCACCTCACCGAGGGCGCCGGCCTCGAGCGCCGGACCCTGACCGTGCCGTCCCTGGTGTTCCTCATCATCGCGGCCTCCGCGCCGCTCACAGTGCTGGCCGGCGGGGTCCCGTCCACCTTCGCCGTGACCGGGCTGCTCGGGGTGCCCCTCGGCTTCCTCGTGCTCGGCGCGATCCTCGCGCTCTTCGCCGTGGGCTACGGGGCCATGTCCGCGCGGATCACCAACGCCGGCGCCTTCTACGCCTACGTTGCCGACGGCCTCGGCGCCCGGCAGGGCATCGGCGCCTCGTGGCTGGCCCTGGTCTCCTACAACGCCATGCAGATCGGCCTCTACGGGATCTTCGGGTTCGTGCTGTCCTCCTTCCTGGAGGCACGGCTGGGCCTGTCGGTGCCCTGGTGGGCAGCCGCCCTGGCGGGGCTCGTGCTCGTGGGGCTGCTGGGCGTCAGCCGCGTGGACCTCTCCGCCAAGGTGATCGCAGTCCTCGTGAGCCTGGAGTTCCTCGTGGTCGTCGTCGTCGACGTCGTGTCCCTCGCCGTGGCCCCCGAGGGCGTCAGCGCCCAGCCGTTGATGCCCTCGGAGTTCTTCACCTACGGGATCGGCGCGGTGCTGTCCTTCGGGATCGCGGCGTTCATGGGCTTCGAGTCCGCCGCGATCTACAGCGAGGAGACCAGGGACCCCGCCCGGGCCGTTCCGCGGGCCACGTTCACCGCGGTGGCGATCATCTCGGTCTTCTACGCCGTCTCGGCGTGGGCCCTGGCCGTGGGTGTGGGGCCGGGCCGAGTGGTGGCCGCCTCACGGGAGCGCGGCCCGGACCTCGTGTTCGTGTTCCTGGGCGAGCACGGCGGGGTGCTCCTGGCCGACATGGCGCAGGTCCTGTTCATCACGAGCCTGCTCGCCGCCCTGATCGCCTTCCACAACGCGGTGGCCCGCTACTTCTTCTCGCTCGGCCGCGAGAGCGTGCTGCCCCGGTGGCTGGGCGTCGTGGGGGCCCGCAACCACGCACCGGTGGCCGGCTCGCTCACCCAGAGCGCGCTCGCGGTGCTCGTCGTGGCCGTCTTCGCCGTCGCCGGGCAGGGGTCCGAGCTCGGCCCCCTGTTCCCGGTGCTGACGCTGTTCACCTGGCTCGTCAACGCCGGTGCCTTCGGGCTGGTCTTCCTCCTGGCGGTCACGTCCCTCGCCGTGATCGGGCACTTCCGTCGTGACTCGGGCGGGCACTCGGCCTGGGTGCGCTGGATCGCCCCGGCGCTCTCGGCCGTGGGACTGGGCACCGTCCTCGTCCTGGTGCTGGCCAACTTCGACGTCCTCATCGGCGCGGAGGGCCCCGGCCTGCTCGCACTCGGCCTGCCCGCGCTCGTGCTGGGTGTGGGAGCGGCGGGCCTGGTCTGGGGCGGGGTGCTCCGGCGCCGCCGGCCTGAGGTGTTCGCCGCGGCCGGCTCGGGCCGCGCGGCGGCGGACCCGCGGTGACCAGCACCGTGCTGGCCACGGCGGGTTCCACGGGGAGGCGGACGGACGCGGCGACGGACTCCGGGGCGCCCTCGCTCACCCGGGACCCCCTGCGGATCGTCATGGTCGCCGGGACCGCCGCGTCCGTGGTCCTGCACGGCCACATGGCCCTCGCCCACGGCGGAGGCTGGGCCGTGCTCATGGCGGCCATGGCCGTCCTGTGCCTCGCGTGCCTGGCCGGTCTTCTCCGGGGCGGCCGGCCCGACGCCGCAGTGCGGATGACCACGGGCATGGCCCTGGCCATGGCGCTGGGCCACGTGCTCCTGCTCCCGCTGATGAGCGGGGACGGAGCCCACGCCCACCACGCGGCGACGGGCTCGGCAGCTCACCCGACCTCGCCAGCGCAGGACGCCGCCGCCGGTCACGGCGGGATGCTGCTGGTGGTGGCCGTCGAGCTGGCCGTGGCGGCGTGCGCCGTGGCCTGGAGCCGCCGGCATGAGGACCGTTCTGCTCGGAGGGAGACCTACCGATCGGTCTAGAATGGGGTCCGTTGTGTGACAGGAGTCATGGTGCGGACCGCTTCCGGCTCGCACCTGACGGACAGAGGGGGCGGACCGATGGTGCCGACCGGACCGGCCGCGGAGGCCGCACGCCCTGAGCTCGTGGAATCCATCCAGGATTGGGCGCACCTGACCTCGCGCTCCTTCGCCCCCCTGAGCTGCACGACGCCGGCTGCGCGCACCTTCCGGGCCGGGCTCGAGGACCGGAAGGCCGGGAACCTGCACGTTCTGCACCTGCGGTTCGGGCCCCACGCGGTGGAGCGCGTGCCCGGCGGCCCCGAGGACACCGGCGGCGGGCGGTTCAAGGTGAGCCTGCAGCTGGAGGGGCGGGGCGTCGTCGAGCAGGGCGGAAACCGCAGCGTCTTGGAGCCGGGCGACCTGGCCCTCTACGACACCTCCGCGCCGTACCGGCTCGAGTTCCCCGAGGACTCCCGGCTGCTGGTCCTGATGTTCGACCACCGCGTGCTCGACCTCCCGCCGGCCGCGGTCGCGCAGCTGCGGGCCCGTCGGCTGGGACCCGAGGGCGGCGTCCACTCCATGGTGGCGTCGTTCCTGGGCTCGATGGCCGACCACATGGACGTCCTGACCGGGATGAACGCCCAGCGGCTCGGCAACTCCGCCCTGGACCTGCTCACCACGTCCTTCAACCTCGAGCTCGACGACCAGGTGGCCGCCTCCACCCACGAGAAGGACCGCCTGCGGGCCCGGGTGCACGACTTCGTGGAGGCCAACCTCTCCCGCCCCGACCTCGACCCCACGACGATCGCCCGCGCCCACTACATCTCGGTGCGCCGGCTGCACCAGGTATTCCAGGAGGAGGGCACCACCGTCTCGTCGTGGATCCGCACCCGCCGGCTCGAGCGCTGCCGGCGTGCGCTGGAGGACCCCATGAGCGCCGGGGTGCCCGTGGCACGGATCGCCGCCCGCTGGGCCTTCCCGGACGCCGCGCACTTCTCGCGGGTGTTCAAGGCGGCCTACGGGGTCTCGCCGTCGGAGGCCCGGGGCCGCGCCCTGGCCGGCTGAGCGGCGGGCACCTCTGATCGGCTGTGGTCTGATGCGGCGGGTGTCGCAAGTCTGGGGATGCGAGAAGTCTCGTTCGGGAAATTTGCGCCCGCATGTTTCCGCGGTTCGGCCTGTCTCGCATCCTTGTGCTTTATCCCTGCCTCTAGAATCGGATGCTCAACGTGGGTTGCGAGACAGATGAGGTGGGCATGGGGAAGTTGATCGGGTACGCCCGGGTGTCGACACGGCAGCAGGACGCGGACCGTCAAGTGTTCGACCTATTGAGGGCCGGCGTGCGGCGCGATGACGTCTATACCGACCATGGAGTGTCTGGGAGCCGTGCATCACGTCCAGCCTTCGACAAAGCGGTGGCCGCCCTCGAGAAGGGCGACACCTTGGTCATCACCACGCTGGACCGGTTGGGTCGGTCGACGCAGAACATGCTGACTTTCGGCGAGGCGCTGCGGGGGAGAGGTGCCGGTCTGCGGGTGCTCAACCTCGGTGGGGGAGACGTGGACACGGCCACCCCGATGGGCTCGATGGTTTTCACGGTCATGGCGGCCCTGGCCCAGATGGAGCTGGAGATCAAGCGGGAGCGGATCACCGACTCCGTGGCCAAGCGCCGGGCCGCGGGTAAGGACCTAGGTGGGCGCCGCCCGACCTTCACCGACAGCCAGATTCGCAGTGCGCTGCGTCTCATGGAGGGCGGGGAGCCGGCGACGCAGGTGGCCAGGGACATGGGGATGTCCCGGGCCACCTTGTACCGGCGCATCCGGGAACTCCCAGGGCTGACCATCTGAGGTCGTCGTGGTCCACATCCCCTGCTGCCGGAGTCGCTCGTGGGCGAAGAGCTTGGATTTGCTGGTGATCCGTCCATTCTTGGGACAGACGGCATGTCACCGGTCGGTGCATCTGTCCCAGCATCGGGATGGGGAAGGTGGATTTCCGGCAGCCGGTGATGCCCCGACGGTCGCGCCGGACAGGTAGTAGGTCCGCACCGGGTGGCGCCGTGTCCGGGGTGGCTCAGCTGCTCGGAGTCACGTCCTGTGGCTCTGCCACGGTCACGTTATCGGCTCGTAGGAAGGGCTGGCCGTGGTAGTAGGCCAGTTCATCGGGACCTGGATCTCCTCCCACGTTCTCTTCGACCACCGGGGGGTTGAACACCTCGTGGATCGTGCCGGTGACAGAGATGGTGTCTCCGGCTTCGGGGCTGGCCTCTTCCGGGTTGTAGAACACCAGCAGCGGCGCCAGGGTGGTGTCCTCAGCACCGGTGATCGTGAAGCCCACTGGAGCGACGATCTCCTGGACCTGTCCGGTGACGATCACTTCCATGCCGCCGTAGTCCTCCCGCATGTCGACGAAGGCGCTGTCGTAGGGGCCGATGTACGGCTCCGTCGGCTCTGATTCCAGGATCCCGTCCTCCTGGGTGCTCTCGGTCTCCTCGACCGTGTCTGCCGTGTCTGCCGTGTCTGTCGTGTCCGCGCCGCAGGAGGTCAGTCCCAGCCCGGCGATGGCGAGAGCGGCTGCGGCGGTCGTGCGGAGTGTGGGGCATTGGGACGGTGTCACGGTGAACCTCCTGCAAGTGAGCTGCCAGCGGGCATCCCAGTGGCGTGCGGACCGGCTGATCCCCGACCGTAGGCACAGGTGAGGAGCAGAAACAACGAAGAGGCCGCTCCGGCACGGGCTCGGCGCACATCGTGACCATGCCGTGATCGGCTGGCCGGCGGACGGGTGATCAGGCCCGGCGGGTGGGACCGTGCGGTCAGTCCGAGCCGGTGGAGCTCTTGGCCTGCACGGTGTGGGTGAGGGTCATCAGCAGCAGCCCGCCGACGAGGTTCCCGGCGACCGCCAGCCCGAAGTTCTCCCCAAGGTCCCCAAAGGTCACGTCCGCGCCGAGCCAGAACCCGAAGAGCAGGTGCAGCCCGGAGACGACCACGTGATCGAAGGGACCCAGCGCGAGGAAGACCCCGACCAGGTAGGCCAGCACGATGCGGGCGGTGGCCGAGTCGGCGGCGTGCAGCAGGTAGGAGAGCAGGGTCAGCAGCGTGCCGGCGGCGATGGCCCGGGCGAAAGTCGCCCACCCGCTCTTGGCCGCGATCTCCTCGGCGACCGACACCAGGACCTCGTGGGCCCCGGCCGGCAGCGCACCCTCGACGGCGAAGATCGCAGCCATGACGGTTCCGCCCACCATGTTGAGCACCAGCACCAGGAGCCACAGCCGCCCCAACCGGAACCAGACCGAGGCCCCCTGCCGGTCGATGGCCGCGGCGACGGGGTCGAAGAAGTTCTCGGTGAAGAGCTCGGACCGGCCGATGACGAGGAACACCACTCCGGTGCCGAAGGCCAGGGCCCCAGCCAGTTTGCCCGGGCCGGCGCCGAAGCTGGGGGCGATCAGCTCCTCGGCCATGGACAGGGCGACGATGCCGAAGACGATGGTGACCCCGGCGATGAACCCGGTCGAGGCCTGCTCCAGGGGAGGCATGGACAGCCGTCGCGCCCCCTCGTCCTTGGCGCGGTCATAGATCTCGTCAGGGGCCAGTGCGCTCATGGACCACACCTACTCCACCGGTTGCCCAGGGGCAATGAGCCCTCTGGTCGTTCTCCGGTGGATCGGTGAGCCGGCAGAGTCCTCACGGGACACAGGAGGATGCGCTCGGCCGGGGGGCGGTCTCCGTGCGGTCCAGCAGCTCGGCGAGGGCATCGTTCACGGCCTGGGCGAGGGTGAGGTTGACCATGTGCCCGGCGCCGGGGACGCTCACGAAGCGGGTGCGGTCCCCGATGGTCTCGGCAATGAACCTGCCGCGCTGCCAGGGGATGGTCCGATCGCGGTCGCCGGTGAGGACCAGTGTGGGGATGCGCCGGAAGACGCTCAGGGAATCGGTGCGGTTGTAGGCCACCATGGCCGGGTAGAAGGCGGACACCACGGACTGCTGGGTGCGGGCCAACGTGTCCTGCACCCCCGAGGAGACCTCGGGCGAGGGCTGGTCGTCGCCGAAGAGCTGCTTGAGCAACCAACGGCGCCCCCAGGGCCGGCGGAACGGAGCCACCCGGTCGATGGCTGGAGCGAGAAGCCACAGCGACCAGGCTGCTGCCTTGGCCAGGCCGGCGCGCACGGCGACGTGCGCCACCCGGTCGGGCATCTCCATCTTCGGCAGGTGTCCTGCGGCCGTGGACAACAGAGCCACCCCGGTGATGCGGGGCCCGAAGAGTTCGGGGCGCTGACCGGCCAGTGAGATGACTGCCATCCCGCCCATGGAGTGGCCCACGAGCACGATCGGTCCTTCGCCCGCCGGCTGGTCGATGACTTCCCCCAGATCCTGGCCCAGCCGGTCGATGCTGGCCGACCGGTAGGTCCCCCAGCCGCTGCGGCCGTGGCCGCGCTGGTCGAAGACCACCACCCGGGCACGCCGTTCCAGGGCCTGGCACTGGTACCGGAACTCCTGGGCGTCGGAGGCGAACCCATGGGCGAACACCACGGTCACCGGGGCGTCCGCCCGGCCCAGGACCTCCGTCCACAACTCCACCCCGTCATCGGTGCGGACCCCGGCCGGGCCGTCCGCCGTGCGGGAAACCGGAACCAGGAACCGCACAGCACCACTGAGGGCTGCCACGGCCGCGCCGGACAGGAGCACCCACGGCGCGGTGGTCCTGCCACGGGGTACGGTCCCGCTGCTGAGTCTGCCGCTCATCCTCTTCTCCTTCTCTACAACGTGACTGGCGGGATGACGGGGGCGTCACGGATCTTCTCCGCCTGCACCTCAGGACGAATCCGCCCGGAGGCGCACGAACCGGTCGACCGGGACAGGGTGGTCGTCGTGGGGCATATCAGTTGTCGACGACGGGCGAATACTCAGCAGATGCGACCATGACGAGAAACCACCCCGTCGTTACTGCTCACTTCTCGACCGTCGTTGACAATCAGTGAGGGCTGACAGTCAGGTGGCCGCTCGAGGAAGCCGACGTCGTCCGTCCCCGAGGCTGCCGGCCACCGATGGTGGCGACTGGTGCAGCCACCACCGAGGCTGGCCGGCACCAGGTCACTCGGCCAGAGACGGTTCCGGCCACGCTAGCAGCGCCTCGTGAAAGTTCTGGTCCGCACCCTCCGGGCCGCCGCGTTCAAGAGCACGTCAGACAGCCGCGCGAGGTGTTTTGCTCTGCACTGGGGAACAGGGTCCTGCGGGTGGGGGGGCCCGTAGGGTGAGCGGATGGACATCGCGCATCTGTTGTGGAACTCCGTCCCGCCCTGGGCGACGATCGCGTTCTTCGCCGTGGACCTGGTCATCCGGCTGCTGGCACTGGGCACGATTCCGCACAACCGGCGTCCCTCCGCGGCCTGGGGCTGGTTGCTAGTGATCTTCTTCTTCCCCATCCTGGGCGGGCTGGTGTACCTGGTCCTGGGCCGGGCCGACCTGCCCGAGGCCCGCAAGGCCAAGCAGCGCGAGGCGGCGGGGCTGGTCGACGCGCACGGCCCAGGCACCGGTGCGCAGGAGGTCCGGGAGATGCCGGACTGGCTGGCCGAGACGGTGCGGCTGAACCAGCACAACGGGGCGTTCCCCGTGGCCGGGGGTCACCGGCTCGAGGTGCTCGACGACTACGACGCCTCGCTGGCCGTGATGGCCGAGACGATCCGGGGCGCGCGGCACTACGTGCACTTCGAGTTCTACATCGCCGTGGCCGATCCCACGACCGAGCCGGTGATCGCCGCCCTGGAGGACGCCCACGACCGTGGGGTCACCGTGCGGGTGCTCATCGACCACCTCGGCTCGGTCGGGTACCCCGGCTACCAGGACCTCGTGCGCCGGCTGGACGGTGTCGGGATCGACTGGCGGCGGATGCTGCCGGTGCGGCCCTGGCGCGGTGAGTACCAGCGCCCGGACCTGCGCAACCACCGCAAGGTCCTCGTGGTCGACGGGGTCGTGGCGTTCACCGGGTCGCAGAACGTCATCGACCGCAGCTACAACAAGGCCAAGAACAAGAGGCAGCACCTGCAGTGGATCGGGATGATGGTCCGCCTGCAGGGACCGGCGGTCGGGCACCTGGACGCGCTCTTCGCCACCGACTGGTACTGCGAGACCGACAAGATGGTCATGGGAACCGACCGGGCCCTGGGAGCGAACCCTGACCGGTCTTCCCCGGGGGAGCTGGTGTGCCAGGTGCTGCCCTCAGGGCCGGGGCTGGCCCAGGAGTCCAACCAGCAGCTGTTCAACCACCTCTTCGCCTCCGCCCGGGAGCGGATCACCGTGTGCAGCCCCTACTTCGTGCCCGACGACTCGATGTACAACACCCTGCGCACCGCGGTGGGCCGCGGGGTGCAGGTGCACCTGTACATGGGCGAGACCTCCAACCACGCCCTCACCCACCACGCCCAGCGCTCCTTCTACGAGATGCTCATCCGCGACGGCATCCGCATCCACCTCTACCGGTCTCCATACGTGCTGCACTCGAAGTTCGTGCTCATCGACGACGAGACCGCGGTGGTCGGATCCTCCAACATGGACATCCGCTCCTTCGTGCTCGACCACGAGGTCAACCTCATGGTCGTCAGCGCGGACTTCGTGGGCCGCCTGGACGAGATCGTGACCGGCTACCGGCGGAACAGCCACGAACTGGCCCTGGAGGACTGGCTGGCGAGGCCCTGGTACCAGAAGTACCTCGACAACACCGCGCGCCTCACCTCCGCCCTGCAGTGACCCAGGGGACGCTCCGTGGGCGGGCATCCAGGGCTTGACAAGGTAGTACCGACTTGCTGTCCAGTACTTCGTTATGCCTGTGTGACGGGTTTTGGAGATACGAAGGAGGCTGAGCTCTTAGGGTGGGGAAGTCCGTAGCGAACGATTTCCATCGAATGGAGAACATCATGTTGACCAGCTCGAAGAAGAGAATGTTTGCTCTGCCGGCCGCAGCTGCCTTCGCCTCGGCGCTGATGGTCGGCTGTGCTGAGGAGACCCCGGTCCAGGAGGCGCAGGAGGGCGACGCCTCGGCGACGGCGGCGATCCTCAACGAGACGGTCACGATGCAGAACGAGGTCACCGAGATCGTGGGCCCGAACCTCTTCACGGTCGGTGAGGACGACACCCCGGTGGTCGGGGGCGACGCCGCCGCTCAGGACCTGCAGGACGGGGACATGGTCCAGGTCACCGGCACCGTCCGCCAGATCGTGGAGACCGACATCGAGACCGAATGGGGAGTCGACTTCAACGACGACGAGACGTCCTACCTCATCGAGCGTGAGCTCGACCTCGGTGTGGTCGCCGACGACATCCAGGTCATCGAGGACAACTAGACCCTGGCCCCAGGACGTATGGAACCCTTCCCACCGCTGCGGCGGGAAGGGTTCCTCTCGTCGGGAATCCTGCCCTGCACCGGCCGCGGGCCGGACAGAGGGCAACTGCCGAGCGGGACTTCCTTGTCGTGGGTGGTCGAGTGAAGCGGGTACCTACTCGGCGATGGTGACGGTGGCCTCGGTGAGGTAGGGCTCGGACTCCCGGTTGACGAGGTAGTTGGCGTTCTCCTCGTCGGTGAGCTGGTACAGCCGCTCCCGGTCCCCGGGATCGCTGAAGAGATCACTGGCGGCCACGGTGCCGGTGGCCTCGACCTCGTCACCGGGGCGCAGATCGGCCGGCATCTCGCTCACGAAGACCACCGTCTGCTCATTACCCATGGTCAGGAACTCCTCCCCGTAGATGCCTTCTACATCGTTGGTGAGAGTGATCTCCTGCCCGACCAGTTCTTCGGTGGAGACCCCGGACTGGTCCAGGTGGGTCAGCCGGGTCTCGTCCTGGCACCCGGTCAGCAGCAGCGCCCCGGTCAGGCCGGCGGCGGCGACGGTGAGTGCCCGATGCGTCATCTGCGTGCTCCTTGGTGCTCCGGTGACGGTGGGCAAGGTGGCCGCTCCCCGACCTGTGTCGTCCCACCCTAGCGAGCACAGATGAGGGACGGGGTGAGAGGCCGGCCAGGCGGGGGTCGTGGTCCAAGAGTGCCTGTCGTCGCACGTCGCCCCACGGCCGGTCCGGCCCGTCCCGTGGGTGATCGCTAGGGTGGAGGACCACGACCCAGCAGTCGACGTGCTGCCTGCGAAACGGCGGAGACGTCCACCGGTTCGCAGTTCACAGCAGACAGGGTGTCGATGAACTCTTTCGCACACGCTGACGGCGCCAGACGGCACCGGCGTGGTCGTGCCAGGTCGTGGCTCACGGGTGTCGTGGCGGGGCTGGCCGTCTTGGGCCTGCTGGTGACCGGGTACGGGGTGACGGTCGAGCCGCGGTTGATCCTGGACGGGGAACGCATCCAGGCCCGTATTCCCGGACTGAGTCCGGAGTGGGAGGGGGCCCAGGTCCTGGTGTTCTCCGACCTGCAGGTGGGCATGTGATGGGACAACACCGGGATGATCGAGCGCGTGGTGGAGCGGGCCGTGGCCGCCGATCCTGCGGCGGTGCTGCTGCCTGGGCATTTCCTCTACCAAAGCGAGACCAGCATCCAGGAACGGGTGGACGACGTCACCGGGCTGCTGGACCCCCTGACTAAAGCCGAGATCCAGGTGTACGCGGTGATGGGCAACCACGACTACGCCGTCGAGGCCGTCGAGGAGCTCACCACGGCCTTCGAGGAGCGTGGCATCGAGGTCCTGGCCAACGAGGCCGTCCTGGTGCCCGCTCCCGGCGGCGGCCGCGGGTCGGGACTGTTCCTGGTCGGGATGGGGCCCTCCTCGGTCGGGGAAGCCGACCCTCAGAAAGCACTCGACGACGTACCGGAGGCCGCACCACGGCTGGTGATGATGCACAACCCCACCACGTTTCCCGAGCTGCCCGCCGACACCGCCCCGATGTCGGTGGCTGGGCACACCCACTGCGGGCAGATCGCCCTGCCCCTGCTGTCCCGGTGGTCGTATCTGGGGCTCACCGAGGAGGAGGAGGAGCTCGTGGCCGACGGCTTCGCCCCGGACGGGTACGGGGCCGAGGGCAACGAGATGTTCGTGACCTGCGGGATCGGGTTCAGCCTGCTGCCGGTGCGGATCAACGCCCCGCCCCAGCTGCTGACCATCGAGCTGCACCGGGCCTGAACTGGCCCGGTCACCACCCGTACAGGACTACTCGGCGCCGAGGCTGGCCTGGTCCAGGTAGGGCTGGCCGATGTGGCGGTCGTAGAAGCCGGCCTCGTTGTCCACGTCGTCCTGGTCGACCCTGGCCTGGAAGTTCGTCTGGAGGGTGCCGGTGATTTCCACGACCGCGCCTTCCTCGGCGTCGGGGAAGGCGTACTGGGCGCTGACCAGCAACGGGTCCAGGTCCGGGTTGTCGGGGTCGGTGAGGACCATCGCGGAGCGGGAGGGCACCAGGTCGGCGATCTCCCCGGTGAGGTTCACCTGCTGCCCGGCGTAGGAGGCCACGTTCGTGCGGAAGTCCTCGTCGTAGGGCCCGGTGTAGGCGACGGTGGCCTGCTCACCAGGGGTCTGCTCCGTCTGGGCCGGGCTGGACTCGGTCTCCGGGGCAGGCTCCGGCGTGTTGCCGGCACCGCAGCCGGTGCTCACCCCGGCGGCCGCGGCCACGGCCAGGGCACCGACCAGCTTCCGTGCTCGAAGACGGTGGTGGGTGGTGTTCATGGTGGTCCCTCTCGTCGTCGAAGCGGCGCACTGAGTTCTCGCCGAGGAGCTGTCCCCGCCGGGGGATCTGTCACTGGGCCGGCAGACGCGGACCGCATCATGGGCACGGTTCCTGCGGGGCGGTGCTGGTCGCCGCCGTGATCAGCCCAGCGCGGTGATCAAATCCATGCAGGCGACCTCGCACCGGCGGCAGGCCTCGGCGCAGATGCGGCAGTGCTCGTGCCGGTCCGCGTGCTTCTCGCACTCATCAGCGCAGGCCTTGGCCACCATCCAGCAGGCCCGCAGCGCGGCCAGGTTGATGTTGACGTCGTAGCCGGTGTGCCGGGAGAGCACGTTGCCGGTGGCCGCGCACAGATCCGCGCAGTCCAGGTTGGTGCGGATGCACTGCGTCAGCTCCGCCACCGTGTCCTCGGACAAACACGCGTCTGCACACGCCGTGCAGGTCTGGGCGCACTCGAAGCAGGCGGCGATACAGGCCGCCAGCTTCACTTCGTCCACCACCCCGAGGTCCTTCGGGTAGTGGGTCAGCATCGATGGAACGTGCATCATAGTCGCACTCCAATCTCTCCGACCCCAGCGTTCTGGGCACAACAGTTGGGTCCGAGCCGGTGGACCCCGCCACCCCGCAGGTGTTCGACCGTAACCCGCGGCGGCGGGGTATGGGAACCGCTGCCGGTCCAGGTCAGGGGACTGACAGACCCCGCTCAGGGAAACACGATATGGGGCCTGTGGAGCCACGGCACCCGCTACCAAAGCGCAGCTCGGGCACCGGATCACCGGGCCAACCACAGGCCAGGTGCGCCCGCTGTCATCATGCCGTGCGCGGGGCGGGGCGAGTGAGCAGACCGCCAAGGTCACCTCCGACGGCGCTGTGCTCAGCCCGACTCGACCGTGCTTTCCGTGCTCGTGCTGCCAGGCACAGACACCGGGACGTTGGGCCTCGGCCGGAGGGAGCAGCCGCAGATTGCGGCCGACCATCGTGTCCGATCCGCTACACCGGACAGAGCGATGTCACCGGGTGGCCAGGTGTCGCCGGGCACCGCAGCGTCTAGCCCGGGCCCAGAACGTGTGCGTGATCGAGGGATCGGGGGACCCCGTGCGTGTGACCGTTTTCGGGGCTGACAACGACATCGGCCAACAGGTCGTGGAGGAACTGCTGTGCCGCGGCTACGGGGTGCTGGTCTTCGTCACCGACCCCACCACGGTGCCGGTTACCTGGGGACCTCGGGTGCAGTTGAGCACCGGGCGGCTCACCGACCGGGCGGCCGTCAGCGCCGCCGTGGCCTGGGGTGAAGCAGTGATCAACGCCCTCGATCCCCGCCTGACCCGTCCGAGTGCGCACCTGGTCGAAGGCACCGGGGTCGTGGTGGCCGCGATGGCCCGGCACGGGGTGCGCCGGTACATCGGCCTTGGCAGCCCCGCCGTCGGGCGGTGCCCCACGGAACGCCCCACCCCGCGGGTTCGGGCCCACTGCGCCTACCTCAAGACCGTCCACCCGCGGGTGCACCAGCAGGTGCGGCAGATCATGACCACGGTCACCGGCACAGAGCTGGACTGGACGATCGTTCGGTTCCTGCGCCACACCCGCGGCCCCGGGCCCGGGCTGAAGTACGTAGGCTACGTCGGCCACGACGACCTGGGGTGCTGCGCGGCCGCCGGTGACATCGCCGCCTTCGCCGTCACCCAGCTGCTCGACACCCGCCACGTCACCGACGCCCCCGCCGTCAGCAACTGACCCGCACCGGCCCATCCCATCTCGGCTGCCTCGCCCACCATGCATACCCGTGGTCCACGAAAGTGCGGGGGCAAGCACTTTCCCGCAAGAACACGCCTGATTTGCCGCTGACCAGGCATAACGATCTCCTAACGGTGCGGTCGGAAGACGCGCAGAAGGATGGGATGTTCCTTGCATCACGATGAACAGCTTCCTTAGGGTCGATGGGCATCAGGCCGGGGCGCTGACCGATCAGCCCCTCGGCGACAGCCACCACGACGCAGGAGGCACACCATGAGGACACGAGATCGACGCAGCACACGGGCGGTGGCCGCGGGGATCGTCGCCGTCGCCGGCCTTGGGTTGGCAGGGTGCAACACCGAGGGTCCTGAGGAGGGCACCGACGTCGAAGACGTCACCGAGGGCGAGGTCCTGGAGTCCTCCCCGGCACCCCAGGAGACGGATCCTGAGGTCGGAGCGGGTTACGTCGGACCCTACGACCAGGCCTTCTACGACGAGAGCGAGACCTACGCAGGCCAGGAGGTCACCGTCTCCGCGGAGGTGACCGAGACACTGTCGACCGACACGTTCGTGATCGCCGGTGCGGCCGGCACGGCAGTGGATCCGCTGCTGATCGTCGAGGAGCAGGAGATCCCGCCCCTGGACGACGGGCAGGTGGTGGAGGTGACCGGCACGGTCGCCCAGGACTTCGACATCGCCGCCACCGAGGAGGAGCTCGGCATCGATCTGGAGGACGAGCTCTACGCCGACTACGTGGGCGAGCCCTACCTCATGGCCACTAGCGGGGAAATCCTCGAGCAGGAGTGAGGATCGGGGCGGCCGGGTCGCCCGGTCCCGGGGGCGGTCCAGCATGAGCGCATGCACGCGCAGGGCCGCCTCTGTCCATGTGCGGACAGGGGCGGCCCTGCGCTACGGGGTGTCCGATCATCAATTTGATGGGGGTTCTACTCCTCCGGCATCAGTTGCACGTCGGTGGGCTCGACACAGGGCAGCTGGTCGTAGTTGCCGATGAAGGTGTCCCAGCCAGAAGCGTGAACGGGCTATGGGTCTCCGGTGTGACTTCGCCGGATGTGCCGAGGAGCCACTCAGGCGCGGCGGAGGCAGCCCCTCACTGACGGCTTGTCCGCCTGTCTGGCGCCTCAGCCGCCGGCTGGGTCTGCCGTGGGGAGGACGTGGGCGACCCAGCGTGCCACCTGCTCGGCGACGAGCTGGGGGCGGGTCAGGGGCAGCATGTGACCCTCCTCGGGAAGGCTGAGGAGTTCGCCCTCGGGCAGCGCCCCCATCAACTTGCGCAGTTCTTCCTCGGACACCTCGGGGTCCGCGCTGCCGTGGATGACCAGGGTGGGCACCGTCAGGTCCGGGGCCATCCGACTGCCGTCGTGGCTGATGCTGGCCAGCGTGGTGCGGGCCAGTGCGCGGGGCCGGCTGTTGAGGAAGTCCTCCCGCACCCTGGCGACGAGTTCGCGCGGGGCGTCGGAGGTGAACGCGAACCGGCGGATGAGCCGGTCGGACAGGACCTCCAGAGACCGAATCCGCTTGCCGACCAGCACGACGGTGCGCAGCACCTTCATCCAACCCAGGCGCAAGCCGGCCTGCACCGGTGCCGGCAACCTGCGCGCCGGAAAGCCGGGGAAGGTGACGGTGGACCCGCCGGAGCCGGCGAACACGGCCCCGGCCACACGGTCGTTGCCGCAGTGGTGGGCGCGGGCGACGACGATCCCCCCGCCCAGACTGTTGCCGACCACCACGGCAGCAGAGCCGTCAGGGACCACCTCGCGCAGCACCGCGTCGAGGTCCTTCGCATGGGCCGCCATGGAGTAGTCGCCGTCGCGGGCGTCACCGCTCTGGGCGTGCCCGCGCAGGTCGTAGGCCACCACGCGGTGCTCCGCGGCGAGCAGGTCCGGGACCGTCCCCCACGAGTCGCTGGAGAGCCCGAGGCCGTGCACCAGCACGACGATCGGGGCGTCGGCGGGCCCCCAGATGTGCAACGCCAGTCGGGTCCTGTCGAAGGATGTCACGTCGGTCATCGCTGCACTGCTCCTCGGATCGGTGCGGGCTGCCTCGCCTGCGGCCATGCCCCACCCTAGAGGGGCCGACTCACCTCGCGGCAAGGGGGAGGGCCCGAAGGTCACCCGTCCGCCCGGGCGGCCCCGGTCAGGTCATAGGTTCCCGGGCGGGAGCACATGATGCGGTGCCGTCCTTGCCGTGGTTGCGCCGTCCTCTCTGGCATGAGGACCCCGAAGCCGGCAGCCGCGCAAGCCACCCGGTGTCTCCCACGCACCACCGGAGGCGCACCATGACGATCCACGACCGAGGCGCCACCCGCGTGCTGAACGCGACGCTGGCAGCTGTGACCGCACGGGGTCACGTCCGATGCAACCAGGACGGCCCGGTCCCGGCCGATCCCCTGCTCATCGTCGAGGACCAGGAGATCCCTGCGGTGACCGGCGGTGAATCCATGGAGAGCACCGGCATGATGCAGAAGAGCTTCCCGGTGGTCGAGGTCGAGGAACAACTCGGGATCGATCTGGAGGACGAGCTGTAGGCGGACTTCGAGGGAGAGAACTACATCATGGCCACCCAGGGACAGGCCGACGGGGAGATCCGCCGAGGGACCACAGGACCTGATCGGCTCACGACCGGCCGTGGGTGGTTCAGCTCCCGGTGTGCCTGCGCGCCCAGCGGAGCACGAGGAGGCCAGCGACCAGGGAGCCGCACATCCCCGCGAACAGGTCCACGACCGTGTCCGTGTAGCCCACCAGCATGCCTTGTGGGCTGATCTGCTCGACCACCCACTCGTAGTACTCCCACAGCACCGCTGCGGCCGAGCCGACCAGGGCCACCCACAGCACCGGTGCCCACCCCCGGACCGAGCCCGCGGTCCGACGGGCATCGGGCAGCAGTCCGGCGTCCACCAGCAGGAAGTAGGACACCGCCGCCAGGCTGCCCGGAGTCAGGACGTGGACGACCGTGTCGAAGTGCGGGATCTGCGCGTACCAGTGCTGCACGGACCCCCACATCGCCAGCAGTACCAGCACCGCGAAGGCCGCTACGAAGCCGGTCGGCACCTTCGCCCGCCGGGTCAGCAGCAGCACCACCGTCACCGCCGCGAAGCGCAGCATCCCGTCCCAGCGCTGCATCATCCCCAGCCCCACGGCGCTGGCCACGGCCACGGCCACCGCCGCGAGGAACACCCACGATCCAGCTCTGCTTCTCGTGCTCATCCGCCCACGCTACGGCCCTGGACCCGGGGACCGCCAACACCGGCTCCAGCGGCGCACGGCCTGCCGGTACCGCGCCTCCGCCGTGGGCCGTGGCGCGGTCGGCTCCGGCTCAGCCCAGGTCCACTGACTCAACGTCAGTGGATGCGGGCTCGGCGCACACCGAACCGGGGCGCCTCCGACACCGTCGGACGTCGATAGCCCTCTCTGTCAGTCTTGAGTGAGGCACCAGGATGGTCCTGATCAGTGTCTCGAGGGTGGGGGGAGATTCCCTGATGACGACGACAGTGACGCAGCCTGGTCCGTCCGGGCAGGCTGGAGTGATGAACGATGTACCCGACCCCGAGGTGCCCGAACGGGCGCGCCGGCGGACCTACACGGCGAAGTACAAAGCCGACGTGCTGGCCGAGTACGAGGCCTGCGACCGTGCCGGCAAGGGCGCGCTGCTGCGCCGGGAGGGCTTGTACTCCTCACTGATCAGTTCCTGGCGCGACCAGCGCGAAGCCGGTGCCCTGGAAGCGTTGGGCAAGTCCTCCGGTCCTGCTCCAACGGATCCTGCCACGCGCGAGGTGGCCCGGTTGGGCAAGGAGAATCAGCGCCTGGCCGCAGAGCTTGAGAAGGCCAAGGCGGTGATCGAGGTGCAGGGAAAGCTCTCGGCTCTGTTGGACACTCTCGCGACCGACAGCAGCGACAACGACAGCGAGCGATGACCGACGCCGCGATCACCGTGCTGACCCCCGTGGTGGGCGTCAAGGACGCCTGCGCGGCGGTGGGCCGCCCCCGTGCGACCCACTACCGGCGCCACCGGAGGGCACCGGCACCGTCACGGCAGCCCCGGCCGCAGCCACGGGCGCTGTCGGGCCCGGAGCGGGCCCCGGTGCTCCACGAGGAACGGTTCGTGGACCTGGCCCCGGCCGAAGTGCACGCGATCCTGCTCGACGAGGGCCGCTACCTGTGCTCGGAGTCCACCATGTACCGGCTGCTGCGCACCACCCACGGGCAAGTTCGGGAGAGACGCCGTCAGGCCGTTCACTCGCCGCGGGTCAAGCCCGAGCTCGTCGCCCGCGCCCCGAACGAGTGCTGGTCGTGGGACATCTAATGCCGACGTCGGCATTAGATGTCCGCTACCCACAACCGGTTCGGGGCATCGGCGGCGAACCGGCGTTCCACCAGATCCGCCGGCGGCGGGGCGTGCGCTCCCTCGCTCAGGGTGGTCTTGCGGGTCTTCTCCCGAGGAATCCCGCGCAGCCCCGCAGCGCGCATCAACCGCTCCACGGTGCACCGCGCCACGGGGACCCCCTTGCGCTTGAGCTCGGCGTGGATCTTGCGGGCCCCGTAGACCCCGAGGTTGTCCCGGTGCACGGTCGTGATCTGCTCGGTCAGCTCGGCGTCCCGCACAGCACGGGCCGAGGGGTCGCGGTGGCGGTGGGCGTAGTAGGTGCTCGGGGTGATCTGCACGCCGGCATCCCGCAGGACCCGGCAGATCGGCTCGACCCCGAACCGGTCCCGGTGGGCGTCGATGTAGGCGACGACCACGGCGGTGGCTACTTGGTCCTGCGGTTGAGCTCCGCGGCCGCGAAAAAAGCCGCGGAGGTCTTGAGGATCTCGTTGGCCCGGCGCAGCTCGCGCACCTCGCGCTCGAGTTCGGCGATCCGGGCCGTCTCATCGGTCGTGGCGCCCGGTCGGACGCCGCCGTCGACCTCGGCCTGCCTCACCCACGTCCGCAACGCCTCCGGATGGATCCCCAGCTGCTCGGCGATCCGCTTCATCGCCCCACGGCTCGTGGCCGGATCCGCCCGCGCCTCGATCGCCATCCGCGTCGCCCGCTCCCTCAGTTCCGGGCTGTACTTCTTCGGTGCTGCCATGACTCTCATCCTTCACTGGTTTGAGAGCCTCCACCGAACCCGGGGCGATTCACCCTGGCCGGTGTCCTGGGCTCGAACTTCGACAGCGACGAGGCCATCCGCGACGCCACCTACAGCCGGCGGGAGCACCAGCGCCGCCAGCTCGCTGACACCTACGAGGACTGACCTGGATCTGTGATGGTGTCGCACCGAGGCGCAGGCACCTCTCACCGCCCCGGTTGCAGCGATCACGGGCTCGTGGCGGGACACTGCGCACCCGCCTGGACAGGGCCAGGTGCCCCGGCCAGGCCCTGGCCGAGGAACAGGCTTGGCCACACGCGTTGCCTACTGCCCGCGCGCACCGTCGCCCTGGGGGAATTCAGTATTCGTCCTTGCCGTGGTGCCAACAGCATGCTTAGGGTCGAGCAGTGCACGTCGGATCGCGCCCACGTCGACAACCACAGCGTCGACGGTCAACGCAGAGGAGACCTCTCATGAGCACCTCAGCTCAGCGGATCACCCGACCCTTGGCCACTGTCCTGGTCGCAGCCAGCCTGGGCTTGGCCGGTTGCGGTACTGAAGGTCCAGAAACCGGCACGGATGTCGAAGACGTCACCGACGGCGAGATCGTCGAAAGTCCCGCGCAGGCCTCGGAAGGGGCTGGCGAGATGGCCTACGAGGGAGAGTACAACCAGCAGTTCCAGGACGAGGTCACCACCTATGTGGGAGAGCAGGTCACACTGTCCGCAGAGGTGAGCAGAGACCTGACATCGGACACATTCGAGATCGGAGGCCCCGTGGATCCGTTGCTCATCGTCGAGGAGCAGGAAGAACTGCCTCCCGTCGAGGAGGAGCAGGTCGTCCGCGTGATAGGCACCGTGCACGAAAGCTTCGATGTCACCGTGGTGGAGGAGCTCGGGATCGATCCGGTCGAGGAACTCGACGCGTACGAGGGAGAGCCGTACATCCGGGCCACCAGCGCCGAAATCATCGAATAGAACCGACCCGAAACGACCGGCACCTTCCGGAGGGGTAGCAAGGTCCGGAGGTGTGGCCGTGCAGTCGCTGGCCGGCCTGTGGGCGTCGGATACAGGGAAATCTCTCTCCTTGCGGTTTACATATGGCCTTGATATCGGCAGGTAAACAGGACGAGTACACACAGGTGCGACACCACGTCTCACCCTGCCTACGGGCATCTGCTCAGGCAACGACAGGGCGCATGGCAAATCGGCTTGGTTGCTGAGCCCGCGCGGCACGGTTTGTCCGTGCTGGTCAGCAAGGCGATCTCTCGTTTAATGAGAGATTTGGACGCACAGCCGGGCTATGGAACAGCTCCTGGCCGTGTTCCTGGACACTGTGCCGATGTGTTGGTCAGTCCTGGTGGCTGAAGGCGGCGTCGAAGGAGACCTGCGGCCGGTCCCAAAGCAGGGAGCGAACAAAACCGACGGCCTCGGCGGCGCCGTGGAGGCGGTCCATCCCGGCGTCCTCCCACTCGATGGAGATCGGCCCGGTGTAGCCGATGGCGCGCAACGCCCGGAAGGCGTCCTCCCAGGGCACGTCCCCGCGGCCGGTGGAGACAAAGTCCCACCCGCGCCGGGGATCCCCCCAGGGCAGGTGCGAGCCTAGGATCCCGGCTCGGCCGGTGGGCGGGCGCAGGCGGGTGTCCTTGCAGTCGACGTGGTAGATGCGGTCGGCGAAGTCGACGATGAACCCGACGGGGTCGATGCCTTGCCACATCATGTGGCTGGGGTCCCAATTGAACCCGAACGCTTCCCGCCGATCGATCGCCTCCAGGGCGGCCACGCTGGTCCAGTAGTCGTAGGCGATTTCGGAGGGGTGCACCTCGTGGGCGAAGCGCACCCCCTCCCCGTCGAAGACGTCCAGGATGGGGTTCCACCGGTCGGCGAAGTCCTGGTATCCGGCGTCGATCACGGACCGCGGGACCGGGGGAAACATGGCCACGTACTGCCAGATGCTGGAGCCGGTGAAGCCGACGACGGTATCGACCCCGAGCCTGCGGGCGACTTTGGCGGTGAGCTTGAGCTCCTCGGCAGCTCGTTGCCGCACGCCTTCGGCCTCCCCGTCGCCCCACACCCGGGAGCCGACGATGGCCTCATGGCGGAAGTCGACGGGGTCGTCGCACACGGCTTGGCCGGTGAGGTGGTTGGAGATGGCCCAGACTTTCAGCCCGTACCGGTCGAGGATCTCGGTGCGCCCGGCCAGATAGGCGTCGTCTTCCGCCGCCCGCCACACGTCGAGGTGATCGCCCGAGCAGGCGATCTCCAGTCCGTCGTAGCCCCACTCGGCGGCCATCCGGGCCACCTCCTCGAAGGGCAGGTCGGCCCATTGACCGGTGAACAAGGTGACGGGGTGGGAGTTCTCATGAGTCATGATGGGTTCCTATTCGAGTTCGACGACGTGTCCGTCGCGCTCCGGAAGCGAGCCGATGGGACAGGAAAGTGCTCCAGGACAGAGGATGCATCAGCCGATGTGCACCCATCGACCTGAGGCAGCGGACGAGAGGACGGCGTCGGTGAGAACGGCTGCGCGCAGGCCGTCATCGAAGGTCGGTAGCCCGTCCACCTCCGCGCCCCGAGCGGCCCGGTAGGTGTCGGCGACGAAGGAGGTGAACGCGTCGCGCCAGCCTTGTGGATGTCCTCCCGGCGACTGGTCGTAGGCGGTGGACAAGAGCGAGGCGTCCTCGTCGGCTCGATTCCAGATCCGGGTCTGCTCCCGCCCACCGATCCATAGGGTGTTCGGTTCCTCCTGGTGGAATTCGTAGGAATGCACGGGGGTGTCCACGGCGATGCGCAGGTCGTTCTTGTGCCCCGGCGCCGCCTGGGAGATCGCGACGCTGCCCAGGGTCCCACTGTCGAGCCGGAAGACGAGCATGGCCGCGTCCTCGGTTCTGACCGGCTCGGAGCTCGTCCCCCGGGTGTCGTAGACGGTGGACAGGTCGGCGATGAGGGAAGTGATGCGTTGCCCGGTGACGAACTCCAGGAGGTCACACCAGTGCACTCCGATGTCGGCGAAGGCCCGGGACTGACCGCCCTGGGCGGAGTCCACCCGCCAATTGGTATCCGTGGGGCGGGACAGCCAGTCCTGCAGGTAGGTGCCCCGCACCAGGTGAGGCGTGTCCTCACCTGTGGACAGACGGGCCCGCAGTTCACGGACAGAGGAGTAGAAGCGGTAGCCGAATGGCACGGTGGCCACCAGGTCGGTGGACCGCCAGTGATCGACCATGGCCTGTGCATCGGCCCGGTCGGTGGCCAGCGGTTTTTCGCAGATCACGTGCTTGCCGGCCTCGAGGGCGGCGCGTACGAGATCGGGATGGGTGTCGTTGGGAGAGCAGATGTGCACCACCTCGACACAGGGGTTTTGGATGAGTTCCAGGGAGGTGGAGTGCACTTCCTTGGCTCCCGTTTCCTGCCCTGCCCGCTGACCGGATGCCCGGTCTCGGCTGGCTGCGGCCAGCACCTCGTGCCCGGAGGCGCGCACCGCGTGGGCGTGGACGCGGGCGATCATGCCTCCGCCGATGATTCCTGCGCGCACCGGACTACTTCCTCCGCGCCAGGGCCACAGCGAGGATGATGATGACGCCGCGGACGATGTTCTGTTGGCTGGTGTCCAGGCCTGCCAGCACCAGACCGTTGTTGATCACCCCGATCAGCAGCGCCCCGATCACGGATCCGACGACGGCTCCGCGCCCACCGAACAGGCTGGTACCGCCGAGGATGACCGCTGCGATGACGGACAGTTCGTCCCCGCTGCCCCACTGGTAGCGACCGGACTCCAGGCGTCCGGCGTAGAGCATGCCGGCGATCGAGGCGGCCACGGCGGAGGCCATGAGGACGCTGAAGATGATCCGGCGCGTGCGGACGCCGCTGTAGATGGCGGCTTGCTCGTTGCCGCCGGTGGCCAGCACCCGACGGCCGTAGGCGGTGCGGTGCATGACGATCGCCCCGATGATGGTGGCGATGACGACCCAGATGAGCAGCGCCGGGACCGGGCCGATCGACCCACCGCCGAAGAAGGCGTTGAACCCGGGCGAGAGGATGGGCTGGGGGGCGGAACCGGTGATCCACATGGCCACGCCCAAAGCGATGCCCATCATGCCCAAGGTGACCAGGAACGATGGAATCCGGGCAAAGGCCACCAGGCTGCCAGTGACCAGGCCGACGAGCACGCCGGTGCCGATCCCGGCCAGGGCGCCGGTGACAGGACCGCCGGCGGCCACGCCCATAGCGGCGGTGACACTGGCCAGGCCGGCGACGGCGCCGACGGACAAGTCGATCTCGGCAGAGGCGATCACGAACGTGACGGCCACGGCCATGAAGGCGATCATGGCCGTCTGTCGGAAGATGTTCAGCAGGTTTTCGACGGTGGCGAAGCCTGAGTCGTGCAGGAAAATGACGCAGATCCCGTACACCAGGACCAGGCCGATGTAGATGATGTAGTTGCGCCAATCCACCGAGCTCTTGCGGGCAGCGGTGTCCGCATGAGCCGGGGCTGGGGTGGAGGTAGAGGTGGACATGGTCAGACTCCCTGAATGGTCAATTGGAGCGACTCTTCGTCTTCGATCTCGGAGCGGTCCAGGGTGGATTGGATGTGGCCCTGGCGCAGGACCAGGATGCGGTCGCTGACCGCCAGCAGTTCGGTCAGTTCCGAGGAGATCAGCACCACGGAGGTGCCGGTTCGGGACAGTTGTCGGATCAGCTCGATGACTTCGCCCTTGGTGCCGATGTCGATGCCGGCCGTGGGCTCGTCCAGGATGAGGATTTTGGGCTCGGTGGAGACCCAGCGGCCCAGGACGACCTTCTGCTGATTGCCACCGGACAGCAGCCGGATCTCGAGGCTGGGGGTCGCCCCTTTCACCTCGAACTTCTTCAGCACCTCTGTCACGAACTGTCGTGAGCGCCGTTCGTCCATGAGCGGGCCTCGACGGAATCGGCCGAGCAGCGGCAGCAGCAGGTTGTCGCGGATGCTGTGAGAAAGCACCAGTCCCTGTTCACGGCGGTCCTCGGGCACGAGAGCGAATCCCGCTTCCATGGCCGAGACCGGGTTCCTCACGGAGACAGGCTCACCGTCGACGAGGATCTCGCCGCTGCGGTGCGTGTCGATGCCGAAGAGAGCTCGTGCGAGCTCGGTACGGCCTGAGCCCATCAACCCGGCCAACCCGAGGACCTCCCCGGGGTGAACGGTGAACGAGATGTCCTCCAAGCCGTGTTCGGTGGACAGATCCTTCACCTCCAGTCGCGGAGTCCCGGAACGATCCACCCCGTGGGTCTCGTAGACCAGCGCGTTCTCCAGTCGACGCCCGATGATGGCCTCGACGAGATCCTCCGGGGTGATGTTGGCGGCGTGATCGGTCAGCACCACGGCCCCGTCGCGCATGACCGTGATGCGGTCGGTGACCCGGTAGATCTCCTCCATGCGGTGAGAGATGTAGACGATGCCGATCCCTTGGGACGTCAACCGTTTGATCAGCGCGAAGAGAATCTCAGATTCCTTCTTCGACAGACTTGCGGTGGGCTCATCGAGGATGAGCACCCGGGCGTTCTGGGAGATGGCCTTGGCGATCTCGGTCAGTTGCCAGTACGCCGTGCTCAACCGTTCTACGGACGCTTTGGGGTTGACCGGCAACTGGAAGGTCTCGAAGATCTTTTCCGTCTCACGCTCCATGGCCTCCTCATCGATCAGACCCATGGCATTGCGGGGTTCGCGGTTGAGGAAGACGTTCTGGGCGACGCTCAAGGTGGGGACCAGGCTGAACTCCTGGAAGACCATGCCCACCCCCGCCTCACGGGCAGCGATCGGGGAGTTGATGGTCACGGGATGTCCGCCCACGGCGATCTCCCCGGCGTCGGCGCTGTAGACGCCTTGCAGGATCTTCATGAGCGTCGACTTGCCCGCTCCGTTCTCCCCAGCGAGGGTGTGGACCTCACCGGCGAGTACTTCGAAGTCGACTCCCTGCAGCACCCGGTTGGCGCCGAAGGCTTTCTCGATGCCCTGCATGGACACGGCGACGGTCCCGGTCGTGGGCGAAGGGGTCTCGGTTTCCCTGGACATGGCTACTGCAGCCCTTCCACGGTCACCCATTGTCCGCTTCCGGAGGACTCCAGGATCGCGTCGGCGATCTTCTCGATCTGGTAACCGTCGGCGAAATCGGGGCTGGCTGGGGTGCCGTTGACGATGGCGTGGAAGAGGTCGTGGGCCTCGATGATCTTGGTCTCGCCGTAGCCGATGCCCAGGGCGGGGATGGGCCACAGCGCTTCCCCGTTCGGATGGGCGGGGCCGGTGTAGATCGTACGGAAGCCTCGCTCGGCGGGATCATCGGAGGCGAAGATCACCTGCAACTGGTCCCGCTTCTCGTAGTCGAAGGTGATGGAGCCTTCGGTGCCGTGGATTTCGAAGGTCAGGAAGTTGTTCCGGCCCCAGCCGTTGCGGGTGGCTTCGATGCTGCCGATCGCGTCGTTGTCGAAGCGGAGCATGGTCATGACCTCGTCATCGACGTCGACGGTCTCCTTCGGGGCGTTGGCATCACCGCCGGCACCGAGCTTGTCGACGGTGCCGCTGGGCACGGGACGCTCCGGGATCCAGGTACGGGCTTGGGCACTCACTGCGGAGATCTCCCCCACCAGGTACCGGGCGATGTCGACGACGTGGGTGCCGATGTCGCCCAGGGCGCCGCTGCCGGCGATGTCCTTGCGGAAACGCCAGGACAGCGGGGAGTCCGGGCTGGCCGACCAGTCCTGCAGGTAGGTGCCGCGGAAGTTGAGGATCTTGCCGATACGTCCGTCGTCGATGAGCTTCTTGGCGTAGGTGATCGCGGGCGTGCGGCGGTAATTGAAAGCCACCATGGTGGTGCGGTTCGAGGCCTGTGCCGCCTCGTGCACGGCCTTGGCTTCTTCGGCACCACGGGCCAGAGGCTTCTCGGAGATCACGTGTTTGCCGGCCTGCAGGGCGGCGATGGCGATCTCCGCGTGCAGATGGTTGGGAGTGGCGATGTCAATCACGTCGATGCTCGGGTCCTCGATGGCCGCACGCCAGTTCGTGCCCGAGCGGTTCCATCCGTAGCGAGCCGCAGCATCGGCCGCGGACTCTTCGTCCACGTCGATCAGCAGCTCCCGCACCGGCTGGGCGGGTGCCGGCCAGAAGAACATCGGCATGGTGGCGTAGGCTATGGAGTGCGCCTTGGCCATGAATCCGGCGCCGATAATGGCGATCTTCAGCTCTTGCATTGTGGTTGCTCCATTTCTTGTGCTGGCTCAGAGGTCAGGTCGTGGGCGGGGTGCACTCGACGTAGGACTCCCGGATGGGCTCGGGAACGTCCTGGTGATAGATGTCCTGCCAGGCCTCCAGCAGGTTGCCGTGGTGCACCGGCAGGGCGCCGAGGGCCACATAGGGCGGTGCATCTTTTCCGAGCAGCCCGTAGGCGGCCAGGGTGGCCTCGGCCACACCTTGGTCGTAGGGGCGTTGGGCGCCCAGCCCGGCCACCGCAGTGTTCTGAGCCATGGCGATCGCCACGTTCAAACCCAGATCCTCGGTGGTGATCTTGATGTCCTGACGTTCTGCCGTACGGACGGCGGCCATGATCCCTTCGGCGGGCACGTCCCAGACACCCCAGAGGCCGTGGATGTCGTCCTGGTGCCTCAGGAGCATGGCGTTGGCGGTGTTCTGGGCTTCTCCGGCCAGGTCGGCGCCGGAGATTCCCCGCTCGGCGATGATGTTGATGCCGGGGTATTCGTTCTGGATGGTGTCGGTGAACCCCTCATGACGCTGGTTGGTCACGAAGAAGTCGACCCCGTACTTGATCACCCCGATGTTCCCCTCCCCCTGGAGTGCCTGAGCCATCAGGTGGGCGGAGACGACCCCGTTGCCGTAGTTGTCCGCAGAGACCGCGGAAATGTAGTCCTCACCCGGAACGAACCCGGACGGGACGTTGTCCATGAACACCAGTTCGATCCCGGCTTCAGCAGCCCGGCGATAGGCTCCCGCCGTGGCCACGGCATCCGTGGGGATCGAGATCATGATGTCGGGTTGGCGAGAGATCATGTTCTCGATGTCCGAGACCTGCTTGCTCGGGTCCTGTCCGGCGTCGGTGACGCCGATGACCTCGATGCCGAGTTCGGCGAACCGTGTTCTCAGCCCATTGAGCTGTGCGGCGGTCCAGTCGTCGCCGGTGTAGTGCATGACGATGGCTGCGGTAGCCTTCTCGGCCTTGACCTCCTCGACCTCGTCGCCGGTCAGCTCCAAGGTATCGGCGGAGACCGGTTCCTCCCCTTGCGGTCCCTTGCTGAGGACCTGGCCTTCCATCTCCTGCAGGGCTTCCTGGGCCGGGGCATAGTCGGGCAGCAGACACGTGCTGTTCGCGGTGCTGGAAGCACATGCCGTCAGGGAAACCGATAGGGTCACCAGGCCGGCTGCCGCCGCCAGACGGCTTCGGCGGCTCACAGTCCCAGGCCTCTCAGGTACTGGCGGCTGCGCCGAGCGGCTTCCGCGGGGTCCCCGTCGTAGTAGTCCAGCTCCACGACCACCCAGTCGTCGTAGTGCGCCTCCTGGACGGCGTCGAGAATGCCACGGAAGTTCAGCTCCCCATCCCCCAGCGGCAGGAAACGACCGCTGGCGGAGTCGTAGTCCTTCAGGTGCACCAGCCTCAGGCGGTCGGAGTACTTGCGCACGACCTCAACCGGGTCTCCGCCGCCGGCGGCCAGGTGGGCGGTATCGGGGCAGAAGCCGATGCCGGTCTCGGCGAAGACAGTCTCCAGCTGTTCGGGGGACTGCACGATCGTGCCTAGATGAGGGTGGAAGCACGCACGCAGACCGTTGCTCTCGGCAATCTGCGCCACGGTGTCCAGCGCGTCACCAAGCCGCTTGTAGTCGTCCTCGCGGGTGCCGGTCGCCCGGATGGCGCCACCACCTAGGACGAGGTGACCGGCCCCGGCCGCCGCGGCGAGTTCGGCCGTGGAACGGACCTTGTACAGCTCGTCCTCCAAGGCGTCCGCATAGATGAAGCTTCCGCCGGTGTAGACGCTGACCAGTTCCAGTTCGTGGTCGGAAAGCTTGGACTGGAGGTCGCCCAGGTGGGAGGAGAAGTCGTGGAGGTTGCCCTCGAACATCTCCACCCCGGAGTACCCGGCCTGCTGGATGGGGGCGAACGAGTCGGTCACCGTTCCGGCCGATCGGTAGTAGAGGTCCTTGATGCTGGTGACGCCGGTGGGGTCGCCGATGACTCCGCCCCACGTGATCGAGTGGTACGCCAACTTCACTGTCTGCTCCTTGGGGTGTGAGGGAACTCACGTGTTATGTTGTTCATGTGCAGACTATTGCCGTTCATATACATAAGTCAAGGGTGTCTACCGCCCGTTCCGCCGGAAAGGATGTTGGATAGGACCATGCCCACTCCCGCTCTGCTGTCCGGTATGGACGCCAACCTCGCCCATAGCGCCGCCCTCACCCTGGGAATCATCCGCAGGGAAGGGCCCCAGACCCGGCCCGACCTGGCAGCCAAGACCGGTCTGGGGCGTACCGCCCTCGCCCAGCGCCTCACCGTCCTGCAGGAGGCGGGCCTGGTGATGGAGGGTGAGTACGGAGAGTCGACCGGTGGGCGAAACCCCCGCCTCCTGCGTTTCAACGCCTCGGCCGGGCTCGTCCTCGGCCTGGAACTCGGGGCCACCTCGTTCACGGTCGGTGCCACGGATCTGGCGGGCAACGTGCTGGCTCTCCGCAACGCAGTTCATGAGATCGCAGCCGGGCCCGAGCCCGCACTCTCTCGGGCCGAGGAAGTGCTCAAGGACCTGCTGGCCAAGGCGAATCTTTCGGAGAGAGACGTCTGGGGCGTCGGCGTTGGGCTGCCCGGACCTGTCGAGTACGCCACCGGGCGCCCCAGCGCACCGCCGATCATGCCGGGATGGGACAACTACCCCGTGCGAGAACGACTCACAGCTGTGTTCCGAGCCCCGGTATGGGTCGACAATGAGGTCAATGTGCTAGCCCTCGCCGAGCTCAGATCCAGGCGGGAGCTCTGGGGCCAGGACTTCATCTACGTGAAGATCGGCACCGGCATTGGAGCGGGGCTCGTCTCGGCCGGGCGGTTGCACCGCGGGGCGCAGGGCAGCGCCGGAGACATCGGGCACGTGGCTGTGTCCGGGGCCGAGAACGTGGCGTGTCGGTGCGGCAAATACGGGTGTCTCGAGGCCATCGCCGGCGGCGGAGCACTGGGGATCCAGGGGCTGCGCGCCGCCCAGGACGGCCGTAGCCCCATCCTCCATGAGCGACTCACCGAGACCGAGAACATCACAGCCCAAGATGTCATTACCGCAGCCCGCGATGGAGATCACTTCTCCGTGGAAGCCCTCACTCACAGCGGTAAGACCATCGGCTCGGTCCTGTCGACGCTCGTCAACTTCTTCAACCCATCGATCATCTTGATGGGTGGGGGTGTCATTTCAAGCGGCGGCCACTTGCTGGCAAGCATCCGTGAGACCGTCTATCAACGCTCTCTACCCCTGGCCACACGGGACCTGGTCATCCGCCCCGCTCACCTGAACAGCACCCGAGAAGGCGGCATCATTGGTGCAGCCCACCTGGCACTCGACGAGCTCTTCGATCCGGCCACCTTCCAGCGCCTCATCACTCATGGGCCGCCGCGCAGCGTGGAGGAACTGCAAGCCGCGACGGCTCTCGCTTAGGACTTGACCCCGGCGACAGCAAGTCCGTCTTCGCGTCACCGCTGACTGCTCGAGGCTTTTGCCGCGGGGCGTGGTGTCCGCCCACCGTGACTTTGACGCCTGGTGTTTGTCGGCAGCGATGGAAGTGGTGGTCCCGGGTGGACACCATCCGCCGGTCTCCACACCGGAGTTCCCAGATCCAGGCGACGTGCAGGTGGGCCATGGTGTCGTCGACGACTGCCTGGAAGGACGGGTGTCCCGGAGCGTGGACCTCGACGTGGTCGCCGGGGCGCAGAGCCGAAGGGGTGACGGCCGTGTCGTCGGATGGCGCTGTGTCCCCTGGCGGGGCGGTGTGAGTGGGCGTCGCGAGCAAGGATCTCTGGGGCGGTGAGGCGCTGTGACCAGTTCTGGCGCTGGTGGAAAGAGCCATGGTGCTACAGCCTTTTGCCGGCGGTGAGGGACTCTGCCATGAACTCCGCCACGACTTTCTGCGAGATGGCCACGTCCAGGACGTAGACCCCCTCGTCGTGGGTGTCCAGCCAGTCCTCGAGCACGGCCAGGTCGGCCAGGGTGTGGGCCTTGGTCCCGGCCGCGCCCATTGCCCGGCCCAGGGCCGCGAAGTCGACCTCGTCGATGAGCATCGCGGTGGGGTCCAGGCCCTTGGACGCGTACTGGTGCAGCTCGGCCCCGTAGGCGGAGTCGTTGAGCACCACGATCACCCCGCGGCGGGTGGCGCGGAGGAAGGTCTCGAGGTCGGCCAGGCCCATCAGCCCGCCGCCGTCGCCGGAGAAGAACACGGTGGTGCGCTCGGGGCGGGCCACCGAGACCCCGGCGGCGGCGCCGAAGCCCAGCCCGATGGACTGGAAGGCGGTGCCGACCAGGACCATGGCCTGCGGGTCCGGGACGGAGAGGTACATCGGGGCCCAGCCGATGAAGTGGCCCCCGTCCATCACCACCGACCGCTCATTCGGCAGGATGTCCTCGAGGGCCGCGACGACGGCGCGGGGGTTGAGCCGGCCGTCGGGGCCGAACTCGGCCGGGTCCTCCACCGGGGCGGCGGAGCGGAAGGCGTCCCCGGCCACCTCGGGGGCGGACGCCCGCCAGGTGGCCGTCTCCTCGGCGGCGGGGATGCGGGCCAGCAGCCCGGCCACGGCCGGGCTGAGGTCGGCGCGGAGGTATCCGGTGACCTGCGGGTGGGCGACCACGGGCTCGGGTTCGTTGTCGATGCGGATCACCCGGGTGTCGGGGCCGAAGAGCGTGCCGTAGCGGGACTGGAAGGCGTTCAGTGACGCCCCGGCCACCAGCACCACGTCGGCCTGCCGGGCCAGCTCCAGGCGGTGGTCGCGGGTGAAGCCCCCGGCGATGCCCAGGTTCCAGGGGGAGTCCACGGCGTTGGTGGCCATCACCGAGGTCATGAACAGGGCCCCGAGCCGGTCTCCGAGCTCGGCCAGCTCGGTGGTGGCCCCGGCCAGCAGGACTCCGCGCCCGGCCAGGATCAGCGGGCGGGTGGCGCCGCGCAGCTGGGCGGCGATGCGGTCGAGTTCTTCGGCCGAGGCATTCCAGACCGGCTTGCCCGGCAGCGGATCCAGCGCCACCTGCTCGGTGAGCGGGGCGGTGGCGTGGTCGTAGGGAATGGCCAGCACCACCGGCTGGACCGTCTGGGCAGCCAGGTCGAAGGCCCGGTGGGTGATCGCGGCCGCGTTGTCCGGGGTCGCGACCAGGGTCGTGACCCCCACCGCCGCGGCCGCGGCGGTCTGGTCGATGTCGAAGGGACGCGCACCCGTGGTCGGGGCGTCGCCGACGACCAGGACCAGGGGGATCCGGGCCAGCCGGGCCTCGGCGAGGGCGGTGTAGGTATTAGTGAACCCGGCCCCGTAGGTTGTCGTCGCCGCCCCGACCCGTCCGGTGGCCCTGTAGTACGCATCGGCCATGGTCACCGTGGCGACCTCGTGCCTGGCGGAGGTGAAGCCGAATCCGGCGGAGGTGAGGTGACTGATCAGGTGGGCGTTGCCGTTGCCCATCAGCCCGAACAGGTGGTCGGTGCGCGCAGCGATCACCTCTGCCACCGCAATGGAGACGTTCGCGGAACCAGGTGTGGCGGTCATGCCGTGCCTTTCGGATGCCGGATGAGGGTCGAGGCCGGGGTGCTCCGCCGCCCTGCGGTGGAGCACCCCGTGTTGTGGTGAAGGAGCCGCGGGCTCAGCCGGCCGCGACCGTCAGGAAGGGAACGGCCAGGGAGGTCAGGAACAGCGTCACGGCTCCGCCGAGGCGGGTGGTGAGGGCGGCGAAGGGCATCAGGTGGATGCGGTTGGCCGCGCTGAGCACGGAGACGTCGCCGGACCCGCCGGTGTCGGCCATGACCAGCCCCGGGGTGATGGAGGCTTCCACGAAGTTGAACTTCATCAGCCAGCCCAGGGTGCCGGCGGTGAGCCCGGAGATCAGCACGGTGGCGACAGTGAGGCCCATGAAGACGGGGTCGGACAGGGAGGTGATGACCTCGGCGATGTCGACGTAGGTGATGCTCACCCCGACCAGCAGGGCGGGGATGAAGTAGGTGGTGAGCATCTCGCCCCACTCCGAGCTGGCCTCTTCCAGTTCCCTCGGGAAGAGCCCGAAGATCTTGATCAGTGCGGCGGCCAGGATGGTCCAGGCGTAGGCGTGCAGGAACGGGAGGTACGTGGAGATCAGGGTGCCGAGCACGAGCAGCCCGCCGGCGATCGCGATGCCCTTGCCCAGGGAGAGGAAGCTTGCGGCGGTCTTCTTCGGCGGCAGGGACAGCTCCGTGGACCGGCCCTTGATGCGCATCAGCTCGCCGTGACCGTTGAAGCCCACGAACCACTGCTTGCCGCGCTTGCCCATGCCGTTGTACATGCCGGCGACCAGGATGCAGACGATGTTGGCGATCACGAGCGCGGACATGAGGTCGCCCATGAAGTTCGAGGGGTCGGTGCCGGTCTGAGCGGCGTACATCTCCGACATCGGCACCGCGCCCACGCCCAGGCCGCCGGCCATGATCGGGGCGGCGACGAAGAGAACGCCTTCGATGAAGCCGTAGCCGGTGATCGCCGCGAGCAGCCCGACCAGGACGAAGGTGAGGATGATACAGCCCAGCAGCGGGACGACGAAGCGGGGGCCGGCCTTCATGAGCAAGGTGCGGGGCATGCCCAGGATGGTTCCGGCGATGACGGCGACGACGAAGAAGTCGAGGAAGCCGTAGCCGGCCAGGAAGTTCTCCACCACGACCACGACGTTCTCGGGCATCACTCCGAGGAAGATCATCATGGCCGGCACAAAGGTGCACAGGATGGTCGGCAGGCCGTAGTCGCGGATGACCGGCACGAGGCGGCCGATGGCCATGAGCAGCCCACCCAGGACGACGGTGGTGGCGAAGCCCACGATCATGGTGTCCGGGAGACTGTCGGTCAGCGCGGCGACCAGCAGGGTCAAGAACAGTGCGCCGAAGTACAGCCCTGGCATGTCGGCGATGCGGAAACGGTCGCGCTTGCGGCCCGTCGGGGCACCCCCGCCGGGCGACTGCGGGGCCGGTGTGGGAGGGGGCACCGTCTCAGTGTGCCGCTCAGCGGCGTGGTCGGTGGTGTCACCGGCCGCCGTGGTCGGTGTGTTCGTGGTGCGAGAGGTAGCAGACATCGTTGTCCCCCAGGACAGTGTCGGGCACGGCGGACCGCGGGGCGGGTCGCCGGTGCAGGGTGTGGTGTGGGTGGGGCTGTTATCGGGTGGCGGGCTGGGCGGCCGGAACGGCCGGGGAGTGGGCGACGACGTCGCGGGCGAGCTGGACGGCTTCGTGGAGGCCGTCCTCGTCGATGCCGGTGTCGTGACCGGTGGTGTGCAGGTGGGCCACGAGCTGCTCGGTGGCGATATTGCCGTGGGCGCCGGGGGCGAACGGGCAGCCGCCGTAGCCGGCCAGAGCGCTGTCGAAGCGGGTGATGCCGAGGTGTTCGACTGCGGCGGTGACGGTCTCGAGGGCCTGGCCGTGGGCGTTGTGCAGGTGCAGGGAGTAGGCCAGGTCGGGTTCGGCCCCGAGCACATGGTCCAGGGAGGCCAAGACCTGGGCGGTGGGCGAGGTGCCGAGGGTGTCGGCCAGACCGATGTCGGTGATGCCCATGGCCTGGAAGGCCCGGACCACCCGGAGCAGGTGGGCGGGGTCGATCTCGCCCTCGAACGGGCACGTGAACGCCGTGGAGATCCCGGCGGAGAAGTGGATCTGCGGATAGTGGGCGATCTCCGCGGCGAGGTTCGCCAGGGCGTCCTGGATGGACTGCCCGGCGTTGGCGGAACTGTGGGCCTGACTGGCGGAGGTGACGACCTGGATGTCGGTGGCCCCCGCCTCGACGGCCCGGGCGATGCCACGACCGTTGAGCGCCAAGGCCGTGTAGGTCACTCCCGGTGCGGCGGGGACGCCGGCCAGGACATCGGCGGCGTCGCCCATCTGCGGGACCTTCCTCGGGTTCACGAAGGAGGCCACTTCGAGGCGGGTGATACCGGCGGCCACCAGCGCCTGGGCGACGGAGACCTTGTCGGCGGTGGGGACGACGACGTCCTCGTCCTGGAGTCCGTCGCGCAGGAACACGTCGGTGATCTGGATCTGCATCTCAGCGCACCCCCTGCAGGGTGAGATCGGCGATCTCCTCGGGGCTCAGACCGGCCAGGTCACGCAGGACCTCCTCGTTGTGCTGGCCCAGCTCCGGTCCCACCCACTGGACCCGGCCCTCGTGGCCCGGGATCTTGGGGACGACGCCGGGGAAGCGGATGAGTTCGGGCTCGTCCTCGACGACGACCTCGTGGGTCTGGATCATCTCCCGGGCCAGGTAGTGCTCGTCGGCGGCGATGGACGGGGCGTCGTAGACGGGGCCGGCCGGGACCCCGACGGCGTCGAGCAGCTCGAGCACCTCTGCCAGGGGATGGCTGGAGGTCCAGTCGGAGATGGCGCCGTTGAGCTCCTCCTCCCGGGCCCCGCGGGCCTCGGTGGTCAGCAGCGAGGTGTCGGCGGCCAGGTCCTCGCGGCCGATGGCCTTCATGAGACGGACGAACACGGAGTTGGAGTTGCCGCCGATGACGACCTCCAGATCGTCCTGCGTGGGGTAGGAGCCCGTGGGCACCACGCCGGGCAGGGCCCCACCGGTGCGCTTGCGGATCATGCCGTAGGCGTCGTAGTCGGGTACGAGGGACTCGAGCAGGCTGAACACGCCTTCGTAGAGGGCGACGTCGACGACCTGCGGGCCCTCGGAACGGGCCCCGTTGGCTTTCTGCAGCATGAGCATCAGGGCGCCGATGACTCCGTAGAGCCCGGCGACGGTGTCTCCCATGGACGCCGCGGCCCGGCCGGCGGGGCGGTCGGGCTCGCCGGTGATGTAGCGCAGGCCGGCGAAGGACTCGGCGGAGCTGCCGAAGCCGGCCCGGTTCTTGTAGGGGCCGGTCTGGCCGTAGCCGGAGATCCGCACCACGACCAGGTCCGGGTTGAGCTCGGTGAGCACGTCGGGGCCCAGTCCCCATTTCTCCAGGGTGCCGGGGCGGAAGTTCTCGATCACCACGTCGCACTGGGCGGCGATCTTCTTCACGGCCTCCCGTCCCACGTCCGAGCGAAGGTCCAGGGTCACGGACTTCTTGTTCCGGCCCAGGGTGCGAAAGAGCATCGAGGTGGCCCCGCGGGTCTTGCGCCAGTCGCGCAGCTCGTCGCCACCGTCGGGGCGTTCGATCTTGATGACCTCGGCGCCGAAGTCACCGAAGAGGCGGGCGGCGAAGGGAGCCGCGATGAAACTGCCCAGTTCCAGCACGCGGATACCTTCCAGCGGGAGGGTGTTGCCCTCGATGTGCAGATTCTCGGTCATGGTGCCTGCTTCCTTGGTCCGGACTCGCGACATCCCATATATCCCACTGAGTGGGATATCACTGTCGTTTAGCGGGAAGACGGTAGCAAGTGAGCCAGGACACACACAACCCCCTCGACGAGAAATGTCGAAGGGGTCGCGACGTAGGTGACGTAGGTGTGGTGGGGAATCAGGGGGTTGCCTGCTCGAGGTCGTCGCTGATGCGCCTGGCGGCGGCGGCGACGGCGTTCCCGAAGTCGGTACCTGGAGATACCTGCACGCGGGCCAGGGGCATGGCCAGGCACACCGTGGCGAGAGTCTGCCCCCGCAAGCACACCGGGGCACTCACCGAACCGAGCCCTGGGGTCCGCCGGCCGGAGGATTCCACCCACCCGTGGGCCTCCAGCTCGTCCAAGGCCTCCGGCTCGTTGGCCAGCAAACGCCCGCTGGAACCGGCCGGCAGGGCCAAGCGCGAGCCCGCGGGCAGGGTCGCCCGCAGCTCCTGCGGACTGTCGACGGTGACGAGGCAGATGCGGTCCTCGCCGCGACGTATCCACAACTGGGCGCTCTCGCCCGTGGCGTCCCGCAGGCCGGTCAGGACCGGAAGCGCGATCTTCTCCAGAGTCGACTGCACGAAGCGCTGCCCCAGCCGGAAGTCCCCGCTCTCGGTGCGGCGCAGGAATCCGTAGTCCACCATCGACAGGGCCAGCCGGTGCGCCGTGGACACCGAGAGTCCGGTCCGGCGGGCCAGCTCGCTTGCCGAGGCCGAGGACAGGTTCACGGCGTCGAGGATCGCGGCCACCCGTTCCAGGGTGCGGTTGCTGGCCGGTGACTCAGGGGATGACATGAAACCACCCTATGACCGGAGGCCCTCGTCGGTATGAAACCGGCCTAGGCCGGAGAACGCCTCAGTGGTGCCATCACCGCAATTGTTCTGGACTCCCTCGGCGGACGAGCCGATGCAAGCGCAGAAGGCGGACTTCGGGATCATCCGGATGACCCGACTGCTGGAGGTCTTCCGCTCCGGCTACTACGAGTGGGCGTCCCGGTGTGTGGCCGGCTCGGGCCCGCGGGTCGTGCGTCGGACACGGGCCGGTCAAGCGGTGCGAGCCGCCCACGAGAACGCCGACGGGGTGGATGGGGCACCGCGGATCACCGCTGTCCTGGCCCGGGACGGGCTGGTGGTGGTCCTCATCATCCGTCTGGTCGGGTTGGGGGTGGTGTCGCACAACCGATGTCGCGATGTCCACCACGATGAGCCGGGAGTCGAGGCCAGGGTGCCGCAGCGCCAGCACCATGGCCACCTGCCCACCCAGGGAGTGCCCGACGACGGCGACCCGTCCGACGGCGGTGGTGTGCAGGGTGCTCGTCTGGATCTCACCCAGCCTCCGGGTTCAGGCGGAAGCGGTCCCCACAGCCGTTTTCTGATGATCGGTCGAATGGCCGGCCACGTCCATCCGCCACGACCTGTTCTCGGGCGGGGACTCCCGCGATCGCAGCTGGGAGTCGCCTGAACAGCGCTTGACCGTGCCGCACAGGCTCGCTTGCTACGGTGCGCCAGCCATCTCCAGAAAGGACGGTCACGTCATGCGAAGGAAGTTGCTCACCAGTGTCGCGCTGGTCGGATCACTCATCGGGCTCAGCGCCTGTGGCACAACGGGCGCCGGGGACTCCGAGCCCACCACCGCCGGCACGGCCGGGGCCGGCGCCCAGCAGGACGGCGGTTCCCCCCGGGCCGGGGAGGCCTCGTCCGACGCCGAGGGCGGCCAGCAGGCCATGCCGGAGCCCGACCTCGAGGGCATCCCGGACGTCGTCGCCACCGTCAACGGCGAGGGGATCTCCGGGGACGACTTCACGGGCGTCTACGAGTCCCGGTTCCAGCAGGTGGCCATGCAGGCACAGATGTCGGGCGAGGAGATCGACCAGGACCAGCTGAAGAAGCAGACGGCCGACTTGATGGTGGGCAGCGAGCTGCTCGTGCAGGATGCACGGGACAAGGGCCACGAGGCCACGGACGAGGACGTGGACAAGCTGTTGAAGGAGGCCGCCGAGGCCCAGCAGCTCGGTTCCGTGGACAAGCTCCTGGCCACCTACGAAGAGCGGGGCTTCTCCGAGGAGCAGGTGCGCTCCGATGCGAGGAAGCAGGTCCTCATGACCGCGTCGATCGAGGAGATCGACGTTCCGAAGCCGACCGAGGAGGAGCTGAAGGCCCTCTACGACCAGGCGGCGGCCCAGCCCCAGAGCGGTCAGGGCGGTGAGGCCGGCGCCCCCGCCGAGACCCCGTCCTACGAGGAGCTCAAGCCGCAGCTGGAGCAGCAAGTCGCGGCTCAGAAGCAGGACGACGCCATCATGAAGCGCATGGAAGAACTGAAGGAGGATGCCGACGTCGACGTGAGGGTCTGATCCGTCCCAGGGGTGGGGAGCGGTCCGGAGCGACGCATTAGGCCGGCTTCTCCGGTTCGAGCTGTGCCGCCGAGGCCGGCACCCCGTCCTCGAGGTGGCCGACGTTCTCCTCCCGCCTCGCGGAGGACGGGCGCAACCGGGCCAGGGCTGCGGCCGAACGCGTCCCGGCCTTGCAGTTCAGGACGAGGTCGGTGCCGCGGGTGCCGGCGGGCAAGACCTCCTCACCGCCACTGACACCCAATGGCCAACCCACCAAATCGGCACGAGTCGGATCGTGGATGGCGACGCCTGCTCACCCTGGAGGGCCCCGGAACCGACGTGACGATCAAGCTCTGTGGCACCACGACCACGGTCACCAGCGACTCCGCCGGCATCATCGACGCACGGCTGCCGTTGGACAGCCCCTGGGAAACAGGCACCACCAGAGCTCTGTTGCACCCGGACGGCCCCGAGCAGGTTCCTGCGACCCTGCACGTCATGAACGCCGAACCGGTGCGTGGGGTGGTCTGCGACATCGACGACATCGTCTGGTTCACCGGTATCTCTCATCCAGCCCGAGCGGCCTGGCGCACCCTGCGCGGGTCAAGTTCGACCAGACAGTCGGCACCTGGCATGGCGCGCCTGCTTCGGACAGCTGTCGGGCGCCGGCTTTTCTGGAACCTCCCCATCACAGGCCTTCATGCTGACCCCCGGAAACCCGCCGGCCAGCTTCCATCACGGGGGAGTCGTCCAGGCCGGTGAATTCGCGCGTTGCGTACATAGGGCCGCTTCTCCTTCGCAACATCAAGAAATCGGACGTCACCAACCGAACCCGCTGAGATCATTCCTCCCGTGAAGCCGGCACAGGCCGGGCGTCGCTGCAGAGGCGCTGCGACAGAGGGAGGAGCCGTACGACCGTGGGAAGATCGATGCATGCGTGCCATGGTCATCGATGCCGTCAGAGGTCAGCCCCAGGTCCGTGACGTCGCCCAGCCCGAGGCGCCGCCCCAGGGGGTGGTCGTCCGCGTGATGGCCACGGGCATGTGCCGCAGTGACTGGCATGCATGGGCCGGACACGACGAGATCGTGCTGCCCCACGTCCCCGGGCACGAGCTCGCCGGAGTGGTCGCCGCGGTGGGCGCGGGAGTGCGCCGGTGGAAGGCCGGCGACCGGGTGACCGTCCCGTTCGTGTGCGGCTGTGGACGGTGCGACTGGTGCAGGTCCGGCAACGCGCAGGTCTGTCCCGATCAGGAGCAACCGGGCTTCACCCACTGGGGATCCTTCGCCGAGTACGTCGCCCTGCACGCCGCGGACACGAATCTCGTGGCCGTCCCCGAGCACGTGGACTTCGCCACCGCGGCCGCTCTGGGGTGCCGGTTCGCCACGGCGTACCGGGCCCTGGCCGGACGGGCCCGGGTCGCCGACGGAGAGTGGGTGACCGTGGTCGGTGCCGGCGGTGTCGGGCTCAGCGCGGTGATGATCGCCCGGGCGCTCGGCGCCCGTGTCATCGCGGTCGACCGCAACCCGGAAGCGCTCGCCGTCGCCCGCGACCTCGGGGCCGATCACACGCTGCGCGCGGACGGGACCGACATTCCCGCGGCCGTCGCCGAGCTCACCGGCGGCGGCAGCCACGTCGCCGTCGACGCCGTGGGCAGCGAACGCACCTGCGCCGACGCCGTCCTCAGCCTCCGCCGACGAGGACGGCACGTCCAGATCGGTCTGCTGCCGCCGGTCGACGGTCACCCGCGGGTGCCGATGGCGCGGGTCATCGGCTGGGAGCTCGACCTGCTCGGCAGCCACGGGATGGCGGCGGCCGATTACCCCGGCATGATGTCGCTCATCGAACAGGGCGCCCTGCAGCCCCAGCGGCTCGTCGAACGCACCATCGGACTCGAGGAAGCAGCGGCGCTGCTGCCGGCGTTCGACCGGGCGACGGTCGCCGGCATGACGATGATCGATCCCGCGCTCCGGTAGCACCTCGTCAGGACGGTCCCCGCGGTCGATCTCCCGTGACCGCGGCGGCCTCGCGCCCGCGCCGGCCGACAGCGTCGGGCACCTGGGTCGACTACGCGGCGGGAAGGCCCACGACGACGACGCCGTCCTCGACCCGCACCGGGTGGACGCCCAGGCGCAGGCCGGCGTCGGTGAGGCACCGGCCCGTCGCGAGCGCGTAGACCTCCTTGTGCAGCGGGGAGGCGATCGTGGCCGCCTCGCCGCGGGAGCCCACGATGCCGCGGGCCATCACGTGCGCCCCGGTGGCGGGGTCGGCCTGGTCCACGGCGTGGACCTCGGTCGCGGACAGGCGCAGCAGCGCCACCTGGCGGCCGTCCACCAGCGCGGCCTCGCCCCAGCCGACCTCCAGGGCGTCGATCTCGCAGACGGGGTGCCAGCGCAGGCCGGCCGCACGGGTGTCGTTCTCGGGGGCGGTCAGGATGGTCATGGGGCACCTCGTTCGTCGCAGGGATGGTTCGTGACAGGACTGTCGGGTCGTGGACCCGACGCTAGGGACGCTCTGTTTCGGGGGAGGCCGGCCGCCGTAACGCCGAGGTAAAACGCGCTTCACAGCCCCTGCCCGCCGCTGTGATGGGCGGCGGCCGCGGGCCCGTCGTCGTCGGGCCCCCGGTCCTCCGCGGAGCCGCCGGCGGGAATGTTGCCCGCGTGTTTCGGGCGCCTCACGGGCCGCCCCGGCCGCCGCCGGGCAACGTCAAAGCACCCGAAACGTCGGGGCAACGGGGAGGCAACCGGGACGCCCTACGTTCGGTAGCACGGGCCGCTCCACCTCCCGCTCCGATGGCTCCGAGCGCCCGTCCCGGAACCGACCCACGCGACCCGAAGGCCTGCCATGAACCAGAACCCGTCCCGCAGAATCGTCGTCGTCGGTGGCGGCCCCGCCGCCCACCGGTTCGTCGAGTCGATGTGCTCCCGGAGCACGGCCGGCACCTCGATCACCGTCCTGACCGAGGAGGTGCACCTGCCCTACGACCGCGTGGCGCTCAGCCGCGCGCTCACGGCGCCGGACGCGGACCTGACCCTGGGCGAGCGCACGCTGTGGGACCACGAGGCCGTCACCCTGGTGACCGGCGCCCGGGCCGTGGACCTCGCCCTCGGGACCCGTGAGGTGGTCACCGAGAACGGCGACCGCCACCCCTACGACGAGCTCGTGCTCGCCACCGGCTCCAACGCCGCGCGGCTGCCCATCCCGGGCAACGAGCACACCTACGTCTACCGCACGCTCGAGGACGTCTGGTTCCTGAACCGCGAGGTCGCGGCGCTCTCCGAGAAGCTGGGCCGCACCGTCAACGCCGTCACCATCGGCGGCGGTCTGCTCGGCCTCGAGGCCGCGGCGGGGCTGCAGCAGCTCGGCGCCGAGCCGATCGTCATCGACGGCGCCCCCTGGCTCATGAGCACCCAGCTGGACGAGGGCGCCGGGCAGGCCATGGGCCGGCTCGTGACCGACAAGGGCCTGACCGTGCACGGCGGCGTCTTCCCGAAGGAGGTCCGCACGGAGACCGGTCCCGACGGCGAGCCGGTCGTGACCGGGGTCGAGATGGCCGACGGCCGGTTCATCGACGCGGACCTCGTGGTGGTGGCCATCGGCGTCCGCCCGCGCGACGAGCTCGCCCGGACCGTCAACGAGGCCGCGGGCCCGGAGGCCGAGCCGGTGTTCCGGATGGGCGGCCGCGGCGGCATCGTGATCGACGAGGGCTGCGCGACCGACGTCGAGCACGTGTGGGCCATCGGCGAGGTCGCGAACTTCGACGGCATGTGCCTGGGCCTCGTGGCGCCGGCCAACACCATGGCCGAGATCGTCGCCGACCGGCTGCACGGCGGGGACGCCTCCTTCCCCGGCTTCGACACCGCGACCAAGCTCAAGCTCTCCGGGGTCGACGTCGCGAGCTTCGGCGACGCCTTCGCGAGGACCGAGGGCGCGCTCGAGGTCGTGTACGCCGACCCCGCCCGCGGCGTCTACCAGAAGCTCGTGGTCACCGACGACGCCCGCACGCTGCTGGGCGGCATCTTCGTGGGCGACGCCGCGCCGTACACGTCGCTGCGACCGCTGCTGGGCCGCGAGCTGCCCGCCGAGCCCGGGGCCTTCCTCACCGCCGCCGGCGGCGGCGAGGCGCCCGAGACCGAGCTGCCCGACGACGCCGTCCTGTGCTCCTGCAACAACGTGTCCGCCGGCTCGATCCGGGACGCGATCAACGGCTGCGGCGCGTGCGAGGGCCAGGATCCGGTCCAGGAGCTCGGCGCGCTGAAGGGCTGCACGCGGGCGGGCACCCAGTGCGGGTCCTGCGTGCCCGTGCTGAAGAAGCTGCTCGAGTCCGAGCTGACGAAGTCCGGGATCACCGTCTCCAAGGCGCTGTGCGAGCACTTCGAGCTCTCCCGCGCGGAGCTGTTCGAGGCCGTCCGTGCGCTGCAGCTACGGTCCTTCGAGGACATCCTGGCCCGCTTCGGCACCGGCCGGGGCTGCGACGTCTGCAAGCCCGCGATCGCCTCGATCCTGGCGTCCCAGTACTCCGGGTACGTCCTCGACGCCGGCCTCGGCACCCTGCAGGACACCAACGACCGCGCCCTGGCCAACATGCAGAAGAACGGCACCTACTCGGTGGTCCCGCGCATCCCCGGCGGGGAGATCACGCCCGCGAAGCTCGCGGTGATCGCCCGGGTGGCCGAGAAGTACGGCCTCTACACGAAGATCACCGGCGCCCTGCGCATCGACATGTTCGGCGCCCGCCTCGAGCAGCTGCCGGAGATCTGGAAGGAGCTCGTGGAGGCCGGTTTCGAGTCCGGCCACGCCTACGGCAAGGCGCTGCGCAACGTGAAGTCCTGCGTGGGCTCGACCTGGTGCCGCTTCGGCGTGCAGGACTCGGTGTCCATGGCGATCCAGCTGGAGCTGCGCTACCGCGGCCTGCGCTCCCCGCACAAGCTGAAGATGGGCGTCTCCGGCTGCGCCCGCGAGTGCGCCGAGGCCCGCGGCAAGGACGTGGGCGTGATCGCGACGGCCGACGGCTGGAACCTCTACGTCGGCGGCAACGGGGGCGCGAACCCCGTGCACGGGAAGCTGCTCGCCAAGGACCTCGACGACGACACGCTGATCCGCTGCATCGACCGCTACCTCATGTACTACATCCGCACCGCGGACCGGCTCCAGCGCACCGCGCACTGGCAGGAGGAGCTCGAGGGCGGCCTGAAGCACGTCGAGGACGTGGTCGTGAACGACACCCTCGGCATCGCCGAGGACCTCGAGGCGGCCATGGCCCGCCACGTGGACGCCTACCAGGACGAGTGGGCCTCCACCCTCCAGGACCCGGAGCGGCTGCGCCGCTTCCGCTCCTTCGTCAACGCCCCGCAGGAGGCGGACACGTCCATCGTCAACGTCGTGGAGCGCGGCATGGAGCGTCCCGCGACCGCTGAGGAGATCGCGGCGGGCGGCCCCGCCGGGCCGGTCCTGATCGGCTCGACCATCCCCGTGCGCGTCCCCGAGGGGCAGCAGTGATCGGGGCGGGCGCGGACCTGGCCGGCACCACGGTCCTGGTGGCCGGCGCGGCCGCGGCCGCCCGGCGCGCCGTCCGCCGCTACCGCGCGGCCGGGGCGGCCGTGCGGACGGTCGGGTCCCCGGCGGAGTACCACAGCGTGCTCCTCGGGCGCGTGGTGCTCGTGGCCCTTGTCGAGGACGGCGAGCCCGGCTGGGAGCGGCTCGTGGCCGACTGCCGCACGTGCACCGTGCTGCTGGTCCGCGAGCCCGCCGCGGCCCCCGGCGGGCGGGTCACCCTCGTCGGCGGCGGCCCCGGGCCCGAGGACCTGCTCACGGGCCGGGCGCTGAGCGCGCTGCGGGAGGCCGACGTCGTGCTCTACGACCGGCTCGGCCCGCACCGCGAGCTGGAGCGGCTCACCGGGGGAGCGGAGCTCGTCGACGTCGGCAAGCGCCCCGGCCACCATGCCGTGCCCCAGGACGAGATCGAGCGGCTGCTGGTCCGGGCCGCTCTCGAGGGCCACCACGTGGTGCGGCTCAAGGGCGGGGACCCGTTCGTCTTCGGCCGCGGCGGCGAGGAGGTCGCCGCGTGCGTCCGGGCGGGCGTCGAGGTCTCGGTCGTCCCCGGCGTCACGAGCGCCGTCTCCGTGCCGGCCGCCGCGGGGATCCCGGTGACCCACCGCGGCGTGAGCCACCTGTTCACCGTGGTCTCGGGCCACGCGCCGCTCACCGACGCCGAGCACCGGCACCTCGCCGGTCTCGGCGGGACGATCGTCGTGCTCATGGGCGTCGGCACCCTGCCCCAGCTGGTCGCCGGCCTGTCCGGGGCCGGGATGGACACCACCACGCCGGTGGCCGTCGTCGAGCGCGGCTGGAGCGACTCCCAGCGCACCACGGTCTCGGACCTCGCCGGCGTCGTGACCGACGCGGCTGCCGCCCGGTGCACGTCACCGGCGGTGCTCGTGATCGGCGACGTCGTGCGCCAGGCGCACGGCGGCCGGTGCGCCGAGCCGCTGGCCGGCATCATCCGGGCCGCCGGCGGCGCCTGACGGGGAGTCCCGAGGTCTCTCCGCAGGCGGGGGCCTCGGGGCAGCGGGCGTGCTCCACCCTCAGGAGATGCCGTTCTCCTGCAGCCACATCTCCAGCAGTCCCAGCTGCCACAGCACGTTGGAGCGCAGGGGCGTGTGGTACTTGTTCGGCTCCGTGAGCAGCTTCTCCACGACGTCCGAGTTGTAGAGGCCCCGGCGCGCGGCCGCGGGGTCCGTGAGCGCGGCCTCGACGCGGTCCAGGGTGGCGCCCTCGAGCGTGCGGATCGCCGGGACGGGGAAGTACCCCTTCTTCCGGTCGATCACCTCGTCCGGCACGACGCCGCGCGCCGCGCGCTTGAGCACCCCCTTGCCGCCGTCGGCGAGCTTGAGCTCGGGCGGGATGGTCCCCGCGAACTCCACGAGCTCGTGGTCCAGGAACGGCACCCGCGCCTCGAGCCCCCAGGCCATGGTCATGTTGTCCACGCGCTTCACGGGGTCGTCCACGAGCATGACCGTGGAGTCGGTGCGCAGCGCGGCGTCGACGGCGGTCTCCGCCCCGGGTCGGCCGAAGTGGCGCTCGATGAACGCCGAGGGCGCGTCGTGGGTCGCCATCCACTCGGGGGAGAGGACCTTGGCGAGGCGGGACCACGGGCGGTCGAAGAACGCCTCGGAGTAGGCCTTCTGGGCGTCGTCCCGCTCCACCTCGGCCAGCGGCGGGTACCAGTGGTAGCCGCCCAGCACCTCGTCGGCGCCCTGGCCGGACTGGACGACCTTGACCGACTTCGAGACCTCCTCGCTGAGCAGGTAGAACGCCACGCAGTCGTGGCTGATCATGGGCTCGCTCATCGCCGCGACCGTCCGGTCGATCGCCGGCACGAGGCGGGCGTCGTCGATCGCGATCTGGTGGTGGTCCGTGCCGAAGCGGCGGGCCACGAGGGAGGAGAACTCGAACTCGTCCCCGGACTCCTCGCCCACCGACTCGAAGCCGATGCTGAAGGTCTTCAGGTCCTCCTGACCGGACTCGGCCAGGAGCGCGACGACGAGGCTCGAGTCGATGCCGCCGGACAGCAGGACGCCCACGGGCACGTCCGCGACCATGCGCCGCTTGACCGCGGTGCGCAGCCGCTCGACGAGGCCGTCCTCCCAGTCCTGCTCGGTCCACTCCGAACGGTCCTCGTGCCGGGTGAAGCTGGGGTTCCAGTACTCGTGGTCGGAGGCCGAGCCGTCCGGCTCGACCGTGCGCACGGTGGCCGGGGGCAGCTTGCGGATCCCCCGCAGGATGGTGCGCGGGGCGGGCACCACGGAGTGGAACGTCAGGTAGTAGGACAGCGCCGTGCGGTCGATCGAGGTGTCCACGTCCCCGGCGGCCAGCAGCGCCTGGACCGTGGAGGCGAAGCGCAGCCGGGTGCCCGTGTGGTCGAGGTAGAGGGGCTTGATGCCCAGCCGGTCGCGGGCCAGGACCGTGCGGCCGCTCGTGTGCTCGGTGACTGCGAAGGCGAACATCCCGTGGAAGTGCTCGACGCACTCCCGGCCCCAGCGGTGGTAGGCCTTCAGCGCGACCTCGGTGTCCGAGGTCGAGAAGAACTCGTAGCCCATCCCGCGCAGCTCCTGCCGGAGCTCCTTGTAGTTGTAGACCATGCCGTTGAACACGATGGTCAGGCCGAGGCGGGAGTCGACCATGGGCTGCCCGCCGGACGGGCTGAGGTCGACGATCTTCAGGCGGCAGTGGCCCATGGCCACCGGCCCCTGCGCCCACGCGCCCGAGCCGTCCGGGCCGCGGCCGGCCTGGGCGCACGTCATGCGGTGGATCGTGCCCGGGTCCGCGGCCGCGCGGTCGAACCGGACCTCACCGGCGATGCCGCACATCAGCGCCCACCCCCGCTCACCGGTCGCTGGACGGACAGGGGCGGGGATCCCGGGCGGCAGTGCATGCTCCCATGCTACGCGGGAGTCGCGACGTCGCGCGGGCCCGCCGTCCTGCCGCCGGGCTCACCACTGGTCCCCGATCCGCAGTGTTCCGCACGGTGGTTCCCGTTCGCGCTTCGCAGGAGTAACGTCGGATCAAGTCGCTTCGTGAACAACCGCCCGGACGGCACCCCGGTGCCCGGTGATGGGAGCATTCCGATGGAATCGTTGTCCGACGTCGTGAACATGCCGGTCCTGTGGTTCTCCGCGCTCGCGGTCTTCGCGGTGATCATCGTGCAGACCGTCATCTACGTGGGGGCGGCCCGCCGGGCGGGCCCGGACGTCGGCTTCACCAAACGCGACCTCCGTGAGTCCTTCCGCGCGGGGGGAGTCGCCGCGATCGGGCCCTCCCTCGCCGTCGTCATCGTGGCCATCGCCCTGCTGCCCCTGTTCGGGGCCCCCGCGGTCCTCGTCCGGATCGGCCTCGTCGGCTCCGCGGCCACCGAGACCTCCTCCGCCAACCTGGCGGCCGGCACCATGGACGCCCAGCTCGGTGGGGCGACGTGGACGCCCGAGGTGTTCGCCGTGGCGTTCACGGCCATGAGCCTCTCCGGCGGCATGTGGATGCTCGCGACGCTCATCCTCACCCCGATGCTCAAGCGCGGTGACACCAAGCTGCGCGCCGTGAACCCCGCCCTCATGGCGATCGTTCCCTCGGCCGCCCTGCTCGGCGCGTTCGCCTCCCTGGGCATCGCGGAGCTGCCCAAGAGCAGCGTCCACATCATCACCGTGGTCGTCTCCGCGGTGGTGATGGCCGGGTGCCTGCTCCTGGCCAAGGCGCTCCACGCGCCGTGGCTGCGGGAGTGGGGACTGGGCTTCGCGATCATCGTCGGCCTGGTGGTCGCCTACTTCGCCCACGGTGCCGGCATGGGCCCCGCGGCCTGAGCCCCGAGAGATCCGAGGAGTTCACATGTCCAACCAGACCGGAACATCCGCCGCGGCATACGCCCAGTACGACCGGACCACCTCACGGTGGGGCCGGTACACCATGCTCACGGGCCTGGTGGTCTCCTACATCGGCCCCCTGTACCTGGTCTTCTTCACCGACCTGCAGATCCCCGCCGCCGACCTCCTCACCGGTGTCCTCGCGGTCGCGGCCGTCTTCGCGGTCATCTGGGTGATCGAGCCCATCACCTATTTCCCGGTGCTCGGTCCCGCCGCCATGTACCAGGCGTTCATGATCGGCAACATCGCCAACAAGCTGCTGCCCTCGGCCATCGTCGCGCAGGCCGCCATCGGGGCGAGGCCGGGAAGCCGCCGCGCGGAGTTCGCCGCCGTCATGGCCATCTGCGGGGCCGCGGTCGTCCACATCTTCTCGCTGCTGCTCTTCGTGGGACTGCTCGGCACCTGGCTCGTGAGCGCCGTGCCCACGGCGATCACGGACATCGCCCGGCTCTACATCTTCCCCGCCATCATCGGGGCGGTGATCGTCCAGCTGGCCGCCTACGTCAGGTCGCCGCGGATCACGATCATCGCCCTCGCCGTGGGCGCCGTGGTCCAGCTGCTGCTCGTGCCCGTCATGGGGTCCCTCTTCCGGAGCTTCGCGACCGCCGTGGTCGTGCTGCTGACCATGGTGCTCGCCTGGGTGCTGCGCAACCGCAAGACGGAGCACCCCGTGGCGGAATCGGAGCACGGCGTGCTGTGACGGCCCGCTCCACGACACCGGTCCCGCCCGCGGCACCGGCCCACCCCGCTCCCGACCTCGAGAGGACGTCATGACCATCGCACCGCCCGAGCTGCCCACCGAGCTCCGCGAGGACCTGCACGAGCTGTACCGGCACCTGCACGGCACCCCGGAGCTGTCCATGCAGGAGCACGCCACCGCCGAGCTCATCCGGCAGCGGATGGAGACGCTCGGCTGCGAGACCTTCCTGTGCGGCGGCACGGGCGTCGTCGCCGTGCTGCGCAACGGTGAGGGCCCGGTCGTGGGGTTCCGCGCGGACACCGACGGGCTGCCCGTGGCGGAGGCGACCGGACTGGACTACGCCTCCACCGCCCGGGGCGTGATGCCCGACGGCGCCGAGGTGCCGGTGATGCACGCGTGCGGCCACGACACCCACATCACGTGCGCCATCGGGGCGGCCGCCATCCTGGCCGCGGACCGGGACACGTGGGCGGGCACGGTCGTCTTCCTGTTCCAGCCCGGCGAGGAGACGGCCGAGGGCGCCCTGGCGATGCTCCGGGACGGCCTGTGGGAGCGCACGCCACGGCCCGAGGTCGTCTACGGCCAGCACGTGTGGCCCGGGCGCGCCGGCCAGATCGAGATCAGCACCGGGCCCGCCATGGCGATGTCCGACGGGTGGCGGGTCACGGTGCACGGCCGCGGCGGGCACGGCTCCCGTCCCGAGGACACCATCGACCCCGTGGTGCTGGCCGCGCACATGGTGGTGCGGATCCAGAGCATCGTCTCCCGCGAGGTCCCGGCCCAGCAGTCGGCCGTGGTCACCATCGCGACCTTCCACGCGGGCCTCAAGGAGAACATCATCCCCGCGACGGCCGAGTTCACGGTCAACGTCCGCAACCTCGACGTCGGCGTCCGCGAGAAGGTGCTGGGCGGACTGCGGCGGGTGATCCGGGCCGAGGCGGAGGCCTCCGGCGCCCCGGAGCCGGAGATCGAGGAGATCTACACCTTCCCCCTGCTGGTCAACCACCCGGCGGAGACGGCCGCGATCACGACCGTCCTGAAGGGCGTGCTGGGGGAGGAGAACGTGCTCGACCGGCCCGCCCAGATGGGCAGCGAGGACTTCGGGCACCTGCCCGACGCCATCGGGGTGCCGGGGGTCTACTGGTTCTTCGGCGGGACGCCCGCCGAGCGGGTCGACAGCGACGAGCCGGTGCCGACGAACCACTCGCCGTTCTTCGCCCCCGCCATGGAACCGACGCTGACCACCGGGACGGCCGCCGCGGTGGCCGCCATCATGTCCCGCGTGGGCACCCACCGGTGAGCGCCCCGGCCGGCGACGACCTCCTCGGCCGGTCCGCGCGGGAGCTCGTCGCCGCGCTGCGCGCCCGCACCGTCTCGGCGCGGGAGGTGCTGGACGCCCACTTCGCGCGGATCGACGCCGTGAACCCGGCGGTCAACGCCGTGGTCACGCAGGTGCGGGAGGCCGCGTACGAGACGGCCGCGCGCGCCGACGAGCTCGCGGCCGCCACGCCCGCCGGCGAGCTGCCGCCCCTGCACGGGCTGCCCATGACGCACAAGGACACCCACGCCACGAAGGGCATCCGCACGACGTCCGGGTCCCCGGTGTACGCGGAGCACGTGCCGGACCACGACGACCTGATCGTGGAACGGTTCCGCGCCGCCGGGGTTATCAGCACCGGCAAGAACAACGTCCCGGAGTTCGCGGCAGGCTCCCACAGCTTCAACGAGCTCTTCGGCACCACCGCCAACCCCTACGACCTCACCCGCAGCGCCGGGGGCTCCAGCGGCGGGGCCGCCGCGGCCGTGGCGACCAGGATCCAGCCACTGGCCGACGGCTCCGACATGGGCGGGTCCCTGCGCAACCCGGCGGCGTTCTGCAACGTCGTCGGCTTCCGGCCCTCCGCCGGGGTCATGCCCCTGGCCCCCACCCCGAACGCCTGGGCGTGGCTGGCCCGGACCGGCGCCATCGCCCGGACCGTGGACGACGTCGTCCTGGCGATGTCCGTTCTCGCCGGTCCCGATCCCCGGATCCCGCTCGCCTGCCCGGTGGGCCGGGAGCCGTTCCGGGCGCTCGCCGCCGAGGGGACGACCGACGCCGCCCGGCCCCTGGCCGGCGTCCGGGTCGGGCTGAGCACCGACTTCGGCCTCGGCGTGCCCGTGGAGCCGGCGGTGACCGACGTGCTCACCGCGCAGGCCCGGGTCTTCGAGGAGCTCGGCGCGGTGGTGGAGCCCGCGTGCCCGGACCTGCGCGACGCCGACGAGGTCTTCGACGTCACTCGGGCCTTCGACATGGCCACGGCCCTGCGCGAGGTGGTCGCCGAGCACCGCGAGCTGGTGAAGCCGGAGATCCTCTGGAACGTGGAGAAGGGGCTGGCGCTCACCGCCGACCAGCTCATGGACGCCGCCCTCGCCCGCACCCGCCTGCACGAGGCGGTGCGGGAGTTCTTCGGCCGCCACGACGTCCTGCTCGCCCCGACGACCCAGGTGCTGCCGTTCCCGTCCGAGGACCGCTGGCCGCGGGAGGTCGCCGGCGTGCCGATGCGCACGTACGTCGAGTGGATGCGCTCGGTGTGCCTGGTCTCGGCCACGGGGTGCCCGGCGGTCTCGGTCCCGGGCGGGTTCAGCGCCGGGGGACTGCCCGTGGGGCTGCAGCTCGTCGCCGCCGACGGGCAGGACGTGGCGCTGCTGCGGATCGCCCGGGCCTACGAGACGGCCACGCGGTTCGCGGACACCCCGCCGCCGCTCTGACCGGGTCGGGTTCCAGCGTCCTGCGGGCACGTGGTCCGGGGTGATGACGTCGATCGTCGTGCCCGTCCGGCGTCGTCGACGGCGGCCATGATGCCGCTGCCGCTGCTCTGGCCGCAGTGCGTGAACCTGTTCACCGAGAACCCTGCACGGACCAGCCGGTACGGACGCGACTGTTCGATCCGGCCCCACGGGCAGAAACACGTCCTCGCCCGGCCAGGGAGCGGCGGATGCGGGTGGTCGGGCACCAGTTCGGGCCGGCTCGATCGGGCCGGCTCGCGAGTTGCTGCCTCAGCGATCCGCTGTGCGGCTACCATTCGGCCACAGATCCGTCGGCGTGCCGCCAGACGGGGTTGCGCCAGCGGTGACCCTCGCGGGCCTTCTCCACGACAAAGTCCTCGTTGACCTCGATGCCCAGTCCCGGCCCGCTGGGGATGAGGACCATGCCGTCGTCGTAGTCGAAGACGGACGGGTCGTTCAGGTAGTCGAGCAGGTCGTTGCTCTGGTTGTAGTGGATGCCCAGGCTCTGCTCCTGGATGAAAGCGTTGTGGCAACCGGCGTCGATCTGCAGACATGCCGCCAGGGCGATCGGTCCCAAGGGGCAGTGCAGGGCCAGTGCGACGTCGTAGGCCTCCGCCAGGTGGGCGATCTTTCGGGCTTCGGTGATGCCGCCGCAGTGGGAGGGGTCGGGCTGGATGATGTCCACGGCACCGGTGGCGAGAACGTCCTTGACGTGCCAGCGGGAGAACAACCGCTCCCCGAGGGCGATGGGAGTGGACGTGTTCCGCAAGGCGTCCAGGAAGCCGCCGACGTTCTCGCTGAGGACCGGTTCCTCGATGAACATGAGCCTGTAGGGCTCGAGTTCGCGCAGCAGGACCTTGGCCATGGGCTTGTGCACACGGCCGTGGAAGTCCACGCCGATGCCGATGTTCGGCCCGACCGCTTCGCGCACGGAGCGCACGCTGTCCAGGCACAGGTCGACCTTGTCCCAGCTGTCGATGTACTGGAGCTCCGCGGTGCCGTTCATCTTCACCGCGCTGAAGCCGCGCTCCACCGCGTCCCGGGCCGCGGCGGCGGTCTCGGTGGGGCGGTCCCCGCCGATCCAGGAGTACACCCGGATTCGATCACGAACCTTGCCGCCGAGCAGTTCGTTCACCGGCACCCCGAGGGCCTTGCCCTTGATGTCCCACAGCGCTTGGTCGATGCCGGCCAGTGCGCTCATCAGGATGGGGCCGCCGCGGTAGAATCCGCCGCGGTACAGCACCGTCCACAGGTCCTCGATGTTCCGCGGGTCCTGGCCGATCAGGTAGTCCGAGAACTCGTCGACGGCGGTCGCCACGGTGGCGGCTCGTCCTTCGACGACGGGTTCGCCCCAGCCCGCGATGCCCTCGTCGGTCTCGACCTTCACGAACAGCCATCGCGGGGGAACGGTGTAGGTGGTCACTCCGGTGATCTTCATGTGTTCTCCTTGCTCAGTGCTCCTGGCGGTCGGTCGCCGACTGCCAGGCCCGGACCAGGGCGGCGGCGCGGGCGGACAGGTCGTGGCCGGTGATGCCGGGCCGGTAGAGGGACGAGCCGATGCCTGCGCCGGTGGCGCCGGCCGTCACCCAGTCCCCGAGGTTGCCGGCATCGACCCCGCCCACGGGGATGAACTCGATGCCTGTCGGCAGCACGGCCTGCCAGGCTTTCATCCCTCCGATTCCGACGGCGTCGGCGGGGAAGAGCTTCAGGCTCCGGGCCCCGGCTCTCACCGCTGCGAAAGCCTCGGTGGGGGTGGCCACGCCGGGATAGCTGCGCATGCCGAGGCGGACGGTTGTCGTGATGACCTCCGGATCCATGGCGGGGGAGACGATAATGCCGGCTCCTGCGTCACGGGCGGCACGGACCTCCTCGACGGTCAGTACCGTTCCCGCGCCCACGGCGCAGTCGTCCGGGAGCCCCTCACGCAGCAGTCTGATGGAGGCCAGGGCGTCGGGGGAGTTCAGCGGCACTTCCAGGGCACGGAAACCCGCCTCGTAGAGGCGTTGTCCGACCTCGGGGGCCTCCTGGGGGCCGAGGCCCCGCAGGATCGCGACGAGACCGGTTCGGGGGAGATTCATTCCATTCCTTTCCCTGGACGATCGAGGAGGCCGGCGGACAGGGCAATGCGCCGTAGGCCGCGCGTGACGACGTCCCCGGCGACGATCGCGGCGTCGACGTCGAGCGTCCGCAGGACGCGCTGATACCGTCCGCACAATTGAGGTTCTCCGCACAGCAGGACCTCTGGTCGATCGGAACCGGGGGAGTGGTCGGGGCTCGAAGGGAGCCAGCCGCGGACGCAAGAGGCAACCTCCGCGCCGATCATCAGCCCGGAGATGTAGTCGTCCACCTGCTCGGCGGCCAGGCGTCGGGTCAAGGGCAGTGTTCGTGCCAAGAAGAGTGTGCTCAGGATCCCCGCATCGGGGTCGGCGTTCAGCGACGTCTGGACACCGCGGTCAAAGGCCTCCATGTCGGGCGTTTCCGGCCGCCGGGCGAGCCGGGCCAGGATGCTGTGCTGGGTGAGCAGCCCGTAGATCTCCCCGGTCATGACCGTCAGGAAGTCGGTCACCTCAGATCCTCGGAGGCGCACCCACTTGGTGTGGGTCCCGGGAAGGGCAACCACCCTCTCCGCCCGGGCGTCGAGGTTCTCGGGATCTACCGCGAGTTCCAACACCCCCAGAATCTGGGTTTCTTCTCCCCGCATCACTTGAGGCAACGGCCCGTCGGACAGCAGTCCCGGCACGATGTGGACAGGTCCGCGGCGGGTCGGGACTTCAGTCAGTGCGTCCGCCAGGGAGGTCAGGTCCTGGGGCAGGTGCTGATAGGGAACGTCGGCCCACCCCTGGTTGCTGCCCACCATGCCGCTGGCGAGTGCGACTGCCTCCGGGTATTCGTCGAGCCACCGTCCGCACATCCGCTCGAACTCTTCCTCGAAAGCGGCCCGGCGCTCCTGGGCGGTGATCGCCTGGGCCGTGACCTCGAGGATGCCGCGGCCCCACGGAGCGTCGTCCAGGACCGTGCCCAAGGCATCGAGCAAGTACGCCCGTGCTGAGCTGGTTCCCCAGTCCAGCGCGATGAGCCGGGGATCGTGCCGGGCGGGGTAGTCCGTCGGGAGGTGAGACACATGTTGAAGTCTTCCCTTTGCATCTCATGATGTCGAATGAGGTCGTATATAGTGGGATAAAGCAATGTGCCGAGCAGACCTCAGGAGGCCGGGAGGCGATGCCACAGAGAAGGTGCCCTGCCCGATGGCAGTCCAGGAAGGACATCACTGTCGGCGGGCCCGAGCGTATTGGGCACTCCATCGGCACGGTCCCGAGGCCATTTCTGGACTGCTCGCCATGACGGCCGAGAACGATCCTTCCGCCTCCCCCCTGCCGCAGGGGACTCGTACCCTGGCACGGGGCCTTGACGTCCTGCGTGCGATCGCGGATGGTGCCCAGGACCTGAAGACCGTGACGGAGACCACCGGCATCGGCCGCAGCACGGCGCATCGACTGATCCAGATGCTGGAGCTCCGAGGATTCGTCCGGACCGCCAATGGCAGGTCGTACACCCTGGGTCCGCAGCTGATCGACTACGGCTATCGTGCCCTGAGCCAGATCCCTCTTCCTGCCCTCGCGCGTCCCGTTCTGGAGCGTCTGGCCGCCACCGCTCAGGACACCGTGCACCTGGCGGTGGAAGATGCCGGGCAGGTGTTCTACCTGGACAAGATCTCCGGTACTCGCGGCGCCGAGATGCGGTCACGCATCGGGCACCGGATGCCGTTGACCACCACCGGGATCGGCAAGTCTCTGTTGCTCGACCAGCCCGAACGGTGGGCCGACCAGTACGCGGCTGAACATCCGTGCTCGGACCATCTCTCAGCGGAGACGGAGCGATTTCTGGGCATGATGCAGGAATACGTCACCCAGGACAGCACGATGGACCTGGAGGAGAACGAGCCCGGCATCCGCTGCGTCGCCGCGCCGGTTCGTGATGCTCGGGGGCTGACGGTCGCCGCCATCAGTGTCTCGGCCACGCAGCCGTACATGCCTTCGGATCGGATGCAGGCCCTCGTCCCGGTCGTGCGACAGACGGCCCAGGCCATCGGGCGCGAGCTCGGCAGGAGCGCGTGAGTGCGAGCAGGTCGACCGAAGGGGCATGCAGAACGTCAACGACCAGCCCTGTGCCAGGACACGTCGAGGGCTGTCTGCCGGTGCGGAGCCGATGAGGTTAGGCCAAGAACGCGTCCTGGAGCATAGGCGCTGACGGCACAGCCTCCTGACTCCCGACGACGTGCGGAGGTCTCCGCGAGTCGTTCAGGAGACAGCCCGCGTCGATCCGCGCACGACGAGTTCGGGCTGAAAGCTCACGTGGCGGTGGTGGTGGTCGAGGTCGGTGATCTCGTCCTCGAGAAGCTCCACCGCGGTACGCCCGATCTGTCGAGCCGGTTGGCGGATGGAGGACAGCGGCACGACCGCCGAGCTGGCGAAGTCGATGTCGTCGTAACCGATCAGGGCGATGTCCTCGGGAATCCTGAGCCGGTGGGTGAACACGAACGCCTGCAACAAGCCCAGAGCCAGCAGGTCATTGGCGGCGAACACCGCCTCGGGTAGTTGCGCGGTGGGGCGTGCCAGGATCTGTTCCCCGGCCTGCCGACCCTCCAGAACAGTCAGGGCCGTGGTCCTGACGACCTCCAGGGAGGCCCCGTCCACGGCTGCCACGGCAGTTTCCGCCCCGGCGTGCCGGTCGACGACCTGATGCAGGGAACCCGGCCCTCCCACGAACGCGATCCGGCGCGCGCCGCCGGCCATCAGGTGCTCAACGGCCACGCGTCCGCCCTCGACGTCGTCGACGGCCAGGGAGCAGTACTGCGCGGGAGGGGCATGCTCGTCGACGAGCACGACCGGAGTGCCGCGCGAGCGCAGCGCCTTCAGGCGGGTGGGCTCTGGCGACTGGGGAGTGAGGAGCACCCCGCGCACGCGCTGTTCCTCGAACAGGTCCAGGTACAGGTTCTCCCGGGCTTGGGAGAGTCCGGCGTTGCCGATGATCACGGCCCGGCCCAGCTTCTCGGCAGAGGCCTCGGCACCCAGGGCGATTTCGTTGTAGAACGGATTGGCGGTGTCCTGCACCACCAGCCCGATGGTGCGGGAGTGGCCGGCCTTGAGCTGTCGGGCGACGTCGTTGCGAATGTAACCCAGGTCCTCGATGGCCTGCAGCACCCTTCGGCGGCGGTCCTCCGAAACCGTGTCGGGCCGGTTCAGCACGTTGGAGACCGTGCCGATCGACACGTTCGCCTCTCGGGCGACGTCCTTGATGCTCACCGGTGATCGCGCGGTGCCCATGCTAGTCCTCACTCCCGGATCCCCTTGTGGACTGCTGATTTTAACGGTTCAACTTTCGTCCACGGTGCAACGGGCCACGAGGACGTGATTCTCGGCGGCCGGGCTCTTCCGGACGGGGAGGCAACCAGGCAATTCGGTCTCGACGGGCTGCGGCGGGACGCAGGCAGCTTCACAGTTCTGCGAAGCGAACGCCTTCTCCGAACCGGGCGGACACGACCGACCCGATGACTGATCATCCTCCTTCCCCGCAGCGCCGTCCCTTTCCTGTCGCCGATGCGCACCCGCCGGTCCGCCGCCCATTCGCGTCCGTGGTCGTGTTCTTCTCGTGTGGTTGTGTCCGCCCCGGTGCCGGTGTTGGCCTTCCGTGACCGCCCCTGTCCGCCACGTGTGACCACGCGATTCCGTAGTCACACGTGGCGAACGGGATCGGTCGGCTAGGGATGGGTGGGTGAGCCGCGGTGGGTCGGCGCAGGTGGGCGAGCCGGGGTCAGTCTGGGAGGCGATGACCGGTGGCGGCGTCGAAGAGGTGGACGTGGTCGAGGTTCGGGGCGACCCAGATCGTGGATCCGCCCTTCGGCGGGGTGCGGCCTTCGACGCGGACGATGAACTCGTGGGCGTTGGGGTCGTCCTCGGCCCCGGTGGTGTTGTCCACCGGGACCACGGTGTTGGCCGC
>NZ_JBISWL010000020.1:0-40259 GCF_044462265.1 Kocuria rhizosphaerae | reverse complement strand
CCGGGCGGGCCTGCGCCGTCGTCGGCCCCCGCGCGGCGGCGCCGGGCGGGGATCCTGGTGCTCTAGAGCTGCTCGACGTCGATCGAGGTGACCACGCAGTCCTCGCGCGGGCGGTCCATGGCACCGGTGGGAACGTTGTTGAGCTCGTCGACGACCTTGCGGGACTCGTCGTCGGCCACCTCGCCGAAGATCGTGTGCTTGCCCTGCAGCCAGGTGGTCGGGGCGGTGGTGATGAAGAACTGGGAGCCGTTTGTGCCGCGGCCGTTGCGCTTGCCCGCGTTGGCCATCGCCAGGATGTAGGGCTGGTTGAAGTTCAGCTCGGGGTGGATCTCGTCGTCGAACTCGTAGCCCGGTCCGCCGATGCCCTGGCCCAGGGGGTCACCGCCCTGGATCATGAAGTCCTTGATGATCCGGTGGAAGACCACGTCCTTGTAGAGCGGACCGGTCTGCTTCTCACCGGTGCGCGGGTCGCTCCACTCCTGGCTGCCGTCGGCGAGGCCGATGAAGTTCTTGACCGTCTTCGGGGCGTGGTTGCCGAAGAGGTTCACGACGATGTCACCGTGGTTCGTGTGGATCGTCGCCTTGGCGGTGGGGATCGCAGAAGTCATGCGCTCATTCTTGCACGGGCACTCCGGGCCCCCGCCGGCGCTCCGCGGGGTTCAGCGCACAGTGAAAAGCCCCGGGAGCGCGCGGCGGACCCTCCTGCCGCCGGGCCTCGGGCCGTATGCTGACCATGGATTGTCACAACCCGAGGAGGGATGGATTCATGAGCTTCAAGAAGTCCAAGAGCGAGAAGAAGGCCGCCCACGCGCAGAAGGCCGCCGAGAGCAAGGTCCTCGACGCCGGCAAGTGGGCGTCCCGGGAGATCGCCGAGCTCGCGCCCAAGCTGCAGCACGGCGTCGAGGCCGGCGCCGCCGCTCTCGCCGGCGGCGTCGCCACCGCGGGTCCGAAGGTGCAGGAGGGACTGGGCCGCGCCCACGAGCTCTCCGACAGCGCCAAGCTCAAGGCCGCCGCCGTCACGGCCCCGGTCGCAGCCCGCGCCGCCAAGACCGCCGGCCCCACCGCCGCGAAGGCCGCCGAGCGCGCCGCGGAGGGCCGTGCCGCCGTACAGGCCAAGTACGCCGGCGCCGCCGCGCTGCTCGCGGGCAAGTTCGCGGACGCGGACACCCCCGAGCAGCTCGAGGCGATCGTCGCCAAGCTGACCGGTGACAAGAAGGCCGTGGCCCACGCGAAGAAGGCCGCCGCCAAGGTCGCCAAGGACTACGCCAAGCAGCAGAAGAAGGCCCAGCGCTCCCACAAGGGCCTGCTGCTCTTCGGCCTGCTCGTGGCCGGCGGGGTCGCCGGGGTGGCTGCCTGGAAGGCCTCCCGTCCCGTCGAGGACCCGTGGAAGACCCCTGCGGCCACCTCCCCGCGCGTCACCGCCTCCCCCGTCGCCCAGCAGTCCACCGTGGCCGCGGGCACCGGCGTGCAGGTCGACGACGTCAAGGACGCCACGACCCCGGCCGGTCAGTCCGGCGGCGTCTCGGAGGCGGCCTCCGAGGTCAAGGACGGTGCCAAGTCCGTGGGCGAGGACGCGAAGAGCACCATCAACGAGGTCAAGGAGCAGATCCAGGGCAAGAAGCCCGAGGACCAGGCCTGATCACTCCCGGCGCCGACGAGGCCCCCGCTCCCCGCTGAGGGAGCGGGGGCCTCGTCCGTTCCGGGGTCCGGGTGCCGCCCCGTGGCCGGGAGCGGCCGCGGCGGGCCGGGAGCACCGTGGAACGAGAAGATCCCGATCGAGCGGGAGCTCGATCGGGATCCGAAGTGGTGGAGGCGAGGGGACTCGAACCCCTAACCCTCTGCTTGCAAAGCAGATGCGCTACCAATTGCGCCACGCCCCCGCTGCACCGGTCTACTCCACCTCGTCGGTGGCGTCCGCCCAGGCGGACCTGCCGGCGTTCGCCTCACGCAGCCGGGTGAGCACCGCGACCGACGCGCCGATCACGGCCAGGAAAGCAACCGTCTTCCGGTTCACGCCTGCCTCCTGACCTGCGGAAAAGGGAACAGTGGGCGTACCAGGAATTGAACCTGGGACCTCTTCGTTATCAGCGAAGCGCTCTAACCGTCTGAGCTATACGCCCTTCCGGTCCTTGCGGACCGAGTAGAAACACTACCGGAGTTGCCCACCCGTGCCAAATTCCGCGGGCGCGCGCCGGAGCCCGTCAGTCGTCCGTGAGAGTGAGGCCCACGCCGCCCACGAGGGCGGCCGCGATGTTGTAGAGCAGCGCGGCCAGCACGGAGAGGGCGGTCAGCAGGATCACGTTGACCACGGAGACGATCGTGGCGAAGATCGCGACCTGGCCCAGGGACAGGAAGTCCTTGATGTTCAGTGCTCCGCCGGTGCCGCCCAGCATGGTGAGCAGCTCGTTGATCCCGTCGAACATCCCGGTCAGGTCGAGCACGATCCACAGCACCACGGACGCCACGACGGTGATGATCCCCAGGGCGACCGAGAGCAGGAACGCGAGCTTGAGCACGGACCAGGTGTCCACCTTCGACACGACCAGCCGGGCACGGCGCACCCGGGGGCGCGGCGCCGGGCGGACCAGCCCCTTCGGGGAGCCGCCCGGACGGGCGGCCTTCGGCCCGGGCTTCTTGGCGGAGCCGGTCGCGGGCCTGGCGGCCGAGGACCCGCTCTTGGACGCGGGCTTCACACCGGTCTTCGCGGCGGGCTTCGAGGCCGCCTTCGACGCGGAGCCCGGCTTCGGCGCGGACGCGAGGGGGGCACGTCCGGACTTGCCGGCGGCGTTGGTGCCGGAACTCGTGCTCATGCGATACCTCCGTTGTTCTCTGCGCCCAACGCTACTTCATCGTTCGGCTCGTCCCCATCTCCGGGGACAGATCCGAGCTCGTCGGCGTCCTGGGCATCGACGACCTCCGCGACCTCGATCTTCTCGTCGAGCTCGGCGTCGACCTCGGCGTCGACCTCCTCGGCGATCTCGCGGTCGGCGTTGCGGGCCAGGCCCGTGATCGCGTCACCCTGGGCGGGCTTGGCGAAGATGACGCCCATGGTGTCCCGCCCCTTGGCGGGGACCTCCGACGCCCCGGTGCGCACGACCTTGCCCGACTCCATGACCACGAGCACCTCGTCCTCCTCGCCGACGATGATCCCGCCGACGAGCCTGCCGCGCTGCTCCGCGAGCTTCGCGACCTTGATCCCGAGCCCGCCGCGGCCCTGGACGCGGTACTCCTCCACCTTGGTGCGCTTGGCGTAGCCGCCCTCGGTGACCACGAAGACGTAGGCGTCGTCGGTGACCACGTTCGCGGAGAGCAGCTCGTCGCCCGCACGGAACTTCATCCCCGTCACGCCCGAGGTGGCCCGCCCCATGGGGCGCAGGACGTCGTCGGTCGCCGTGAAGCGCAGGGACATGCCGTTGCGGGAGACCAGCAGCAGGTCGTCCGCCGCGGAGGCCAGCTGGGCCGAGACGAGCTCGTCGTCGTCGCGCAGGTTGATCGCGATGACCCCGGCCGAGCGGTTGGTGTCGTAGTCCAGCAGACGGGTCTTCTTCACCAGGCCCCTGCGGGTGGCCAGCACCAGGTACGGGGCGTCCTCGTAGGAGCGCAGCTCCATGACCTGGGCGATCCGCTCCCCCGGCTGGAACGCCATGAGGTTGGCCACGTGCTGGCCCTTGGAGTCCCGTCCCGCCTCGAGCAGCTCGTAGGCCTTCGTCCGGTAGACCCGGCCGAGGTTCGTGAAGAAGAGGATCCAGTTGTGGGTGGTGGTGACGAAGAAGTGCTCGACGACGTCGTCCCCGCGCAGCTGCGCCCCCTTGATGCCCTTGCCGCCGCGGCGCTGGGAGCGGTACTGGTCCGAGCGCGTGCGCTTGACGTAGCCGCCGCGGGTGATGGTGACGACCATCTCCTCCTCGGGGATCAGGTCCTCCATCGACATGTCGCCGTCGTAGCCGTAGAGGATCTCGGAGCGGCGGTCGTCGCCGTAGCGCGAGACGATCTCCTCGAGCTCCGCGGAGATGATCTCCCGCTGGCGCTGCTCCGAGGCGATGATCGCGGTGTACTCCGTGATCAGCCGCTCGAGCTCGGCGTGCCGGTCCTGGATCTTCTGCCGCTCGAGGGCCGCGAGCCTGCGCAGCTGCATGTTGAGGATGGCCTGGGCCTGGTCCTCGTCGATCTCCAGGAGATCCATGAGCCCGGTGCGGGCGTCGTCGGCCGTCGGGGACCGTCGGATGAGGGCGATGACCTGGTCGAGGGCGTCGAGCGCCTTGAGCAGGCCGCGCAGGATGTGTGCCTCCGCCTCGGCCTGGCGCAGCCGGTAGCGGGTGCGGCGGACGATGACGTCCATCTGGTGCTCGACCCAGTGCCGGATGAAGGCGTCGAGGCTCAGGGTGCGCGGCACCCCGTCCACGAGGGCCAGCATGTTGGCCGAGAAGTTGTCCTGCAGCTGGGTGTGCTTGTACAGGTTGTTGAGCACCACCTTGGCCACGGCGTCCCGCTTGAGCACGATCACCAGGCGTTGACCGGTGCGGCCGGAGGTCTCGTCCCGGATGTCGGCGATGCCGGTGATCCGCCCGTCCTTGACCAGGTCGGCGATCTTCATCGCGAGGTTGTCCGGGTTGGCCTGGTACGGCAGCTCGGTGACGACCAGGCAGGTGCGCCCGTGGATCTCCTCCACGCTCACGACGGCCCGCATGGGGATCGAGCCCCGGCCGGTCCGGTAGGCGTCCTCGATGCCCTTGTGGCCGAGGATCTGCGCGCCGGTCGGGAAGTCCGGGCCCTTGATCCGCTGCAGGAGCTCCTCGAGCAGCCGCTCGTTGGAGACCTCCGGGTTCTGCAGGTACCACTGCACGCCGTCCGCGACCTCGCGCAGGTTGTGCGGCGGGATGTTCGTGGCCATGCCCACGGCGATGCCGGAGGAGCCGTTGGCGAGCAGGTTCGGGAACCGGGCCGGGAGCACCGAGGGCTCCTGGTTCTTCCCGTCGTAGTTGTCCTGGAAGTCCACGGTCTCCTCGTGGATGTCCCGGACCATCTCCATGGCCAGCGGCGCCATCTTGGTCTCGGTGTACCGCGGGGCCGCCGCGCCGTCGTTGCCGGGAGAGCCGAAGTTGCCCTGGCCGAGCGCGAGCGGATAGCGCATCACCCAGTCCTGGATGAGGCGCACGAGGGCGTCGTAGATCGCCGAGTCGCCGTGCGGGTGGTACTGGCCCATGACCTCCCCGACCACGCGGGCGCACTTGTTGAAGGAGCGGTCGGGACGGTAGCCGCCGTCGTACATCGCGTAGATGACGCGCCGGTGGACCGGCTTGAGCCCGTCGCGGACGTCGGGCAGGGCACGGCCCACGATGACGGCCATCGCGTAGTCGAGATAGGACCGCTGCATCTCGGTCTGCAGGTCCACCTGCTCCACGCGGTCGGTCAGCACGGGGGTGTTCTCCAGGTCGCCGGCGGGCACGGCGCCCTCCGGGGTCGGTCCGTCCGGTGTCTCGTCACTCATGCGGTCTTTCCGTTCTGTCTGCTGGTCCTCGGGATCCTGCGAAAGCGCAGGTCAAGCCCTTATATGTCCATATGGGCATATAGGGGCTGTCAGATGTCGAGGAACCGGATGTCCTTGGCGTTCTGCTGGATGAACTCGCGGCGGGACTCCACGTCCTCGCCCATGAGCACGGAGAACGTCTGGTCCGCCGCGGCGGCGTCCTCCATGGTGACCTGCAGCAGCGTGCGCCGGTCGGGGTCCATCGTGGTGTCCCAGAGCTCGGTGTAGTCCATCTCGCCGAGGCCCTTGTAGCGCTGGATGCCGTTGTCCTTCGGGATGCGCTGGTTGTTGGCCAGCCCGCGCGCCAGCACCTGGTCCCGCTCGGCGTCCGTGTAGACGTAGTCGTGGGGCGCGTTGGACCACTTGATCCGGTACAGCGGCGGCTGGGCCAGGTAGACGAAGCCGTGCTCGATCAGCGGGCGCATGAAACGGAACAGCAGCGTGAGCAGCAGCGTGGTGATGTGCTGGCCGTCGACGTCGGCATCGGCCATGAGCACGATCTTGTGGTACCGGGCCTTGGCGATGTCGAAGTCGTCGCCGATGCCGGCGCCGAACGCCGTGATCATCGACTGCACCTCGGCGTTGGACAGGGCGCGGTCGAGCCGGGCGCGCTCCACGTTGAGGATCTTCCCGCGCAGGGGCAGGATCGCCTGGTGCGCCGGGTCGCGTCCCTGCACGGCCGAACCGCCGGCCGAGTCGCCCTCCACGAGGTAGATCTCGGACAGGGACGGGTCCTTGGAGGAGCAGTCCTTGAGCTTGCCGGGCATCCCGCCGGACTCGAGCAGCCCCTTTCGGCGCGTGGTCTCCCGCGCCTTGCGGGCGGCCAGCCGCGCCTGCGAGGCGCTCATGGCCTTGCGGATGATCTCCTTCGCGGCCGCGGGGTTGCGCTCGAGCCAGTCGCCGAACCGGTCGTTGACCTCGCGCTGGACGAAGGTCTTCGCCTCGGAGTTGCCGAGCTTGGTCTTCGTCTGGCCCTCGAACTGCGGTTCGGCGAGCTTGATCGAGATCACCGCGGTGAGGCCCTCGCGGACGTCGTCGCCCGTGAGGTTCTCGTCCTTGTCCCGGAGCAGCTTGTTCTCCCGGGCGTACCGGTTCACGAGGGAGGTCATCGCCGAGCGGAAGCCCTCCTCGTGGGTGCCGCCCTCGTGGGTGTTGATGGTGTTGGCGTAGGTGTGCACGGACTCCGTGTAGGCCGTCGTCCACTGCATCGCCAGCTCGAGGGACATCTTCCGGTCGGCGTCCTCGGTCTCGATCGTGATGACGTCGTCGTGGACGAGGTCCGCCTTCTTGGAGGCGTTCAGGAAGGTGACGTAGTCGAGCAGGCCGTGCTCGTACTTGTAGACCACGCGCCGGTGCCCCGAGGAGTTCCTGACGATGCCGTTGAGCCCGGGCGCGTCCGTGCCGCCGTCGCGGCCCTCCACCGGTTCGGCCTCCGGGTGGACCGCCGTGCGGTCGGAGGCGGACCCGGCGATCTCCTCGCCGGACTCCTCGGCGTGGCGCTCGTCGGTGAGGCTGATCTTCAGCCCCTTGTTGAGGAACGCCATCTGCTGGAAGCGGGCGCGCAGCGTCTCGAAGTCGAAGTCGACGGTGTCGAAGATCTGGGGGTCCGGCCAGAAGACCTGCGTGGTGCCGGTGCGGTCGGTCTCCTCGCCCCTGACCAGCTCGCCCTGCGGCCTTCCGCCCTCCGCGAAGGCCATCCGCCAGACGTGGCCCTGGCGCCGGACCTCCGTCTCCACGCGGCGGGACAGCGCGTTGACCACGGAGATGCCCACCCCGTGCAGACCGCCGGAGACCGCGTAGCCGCCGCCGCCGAACTTGCCGCCCGCGTGCAGGATCGTCATGACGACCTCGACCGTGGGCCGGCCCTCGGTCGGGTGGACGTCCACCGGGATGCCGCGGCCGTTGTCGGACACCCGCACGCCGCCGTCCGACTGGAGCGTGACCTCGATGTGGTCGCAGTAGCCGGCCAGCGCCTCGTCGACCGAGTTGTCGACCACCTCGTACACGAGGTGGTGCAGACCGCGGGGGCCGGTGGATCCGATGTACATGCCCGGCCGTTTCCGGACGGCCTCCAGGCCTTCCAGGACGGTGATGTCACCGGCGCCGTACTCGCGCTGCTGCGGGTCCTCTGTTGCCACGGGTTCCTGGCTCCTCCTGTTGGGCGTTCCGGCCGTTCCGGACAGCACAGGAGAACGCCGATGAGACGTGCGGCGGCTCATCGGCTCGTGCGGGATCGGAACGGTCCGACGGTTCCGGGCGTGCGCGCCGCGAGCAGGGGCCGCGAGGAGTCGCGTGGGCCCGGACCGTCGATGACTCTCTGGGTCCGATTCTATCCGAAAAGGACGGCCCGGGGTGCTGCTGAACCCCTCTGAGAGGCCTGGAAAGGGCCTCAGGACGAATTTTCCGGCCGTCCTCCATCCCCGGACCGCTCCCCGGGGGCCGTGAGGCGCCACGAGGCCGCTCAGCGTTCCGGTTCCGCCGGCCTCAGCCGTAGGTGTCCCGTGGGCCGCGTCCCTGCACGGAGCGGCGGCCGCGCTTCCAGCTCGGGGCCGCGGGACCGAGGATCTCGATCCGGGTGACGATGCCCTCCCCCAGGTGCTCGTCGAACATCCGCAGCAGCTGCGGGACCATGAGCCGCAGGTTCGCCGCGTAGGCGGTCGAGTCGCAGCGCACCCGCACCACGGTCTCGTCGAAGCTCTCCGGCCGGCAGTGCCCCGCGATGCCCGCACCCACGAGCTCGTCCCAGCGCGAGAGGACGGAGCCGACGGCCACCGGCGCCTTCCAGCCGCGACCCGCCACGAGCTGGTCGAGCACCGAGCCCACGCCCCGGGGGTCCCGGGCGGAGCGGCCCGCCCCGGAGTACCCGCCCAGGGCCCGCGGGTCGACGTCGTTGCCCCGCCGGCCGAGTCGCTCGGCGGGGGACGCGGTCGCCGACTCCATCGCGGCGCCGAACCCCTTGAGGTTGCGGCGGGCGGCCGCACCGTGAAGCCGACCGTCCCCACGGGCCTCCGCGGCCCGGCGCATGCGGGTGAGCAGCGCCGCCGGTGCGTCGATCTCGTCCTCGATCCGCACCACGTTCTGCTCCGGGCCCACCTCCGGCGCCTCCGCCGCCGGCGGCTCGCCGGGAGGAGTCGGATCACCGCCGGGCGCGCGGGCCCCGGTCCCGTTCACCACGACGGGGCCCCCGCCGGTCCCGGGGCCCCGTCGCCGGGCAGGCCCTCCTCGACACGGGAGCGCTCGTCGTCGCGCAGTGCCGTGCCCGGTCCCACGCGCACCACGTCGTGGGGGCCTGCCACGAGCTCGGCCGGCAGGTCCTCCTCGACCGCGGCCGTCACCAGGACCTGCTCGGCCGAGGCCACGATCCCGGCGAGGCGGCTCCGCCGCCGGGTGTCGAGCTCGGCGAACACGTCGTCGAGCACGAGGATCGGAGCGGCGCCCTCCGCCGGGTCGTCGGCCAGGTGCACGTACCAGGAGCCCAGGCGCAGGGCGAGGGCGTAGGACCAGGTCTCCCCGTGGGACGCGTATCCCCGGGCAGGGGCGTCGCCGAGCAGCAGCTCCAGCTCGTCCCGGTGCGGGCCGACCAGGGAGAGCCCCCGGTCGAGCTCCCGCTCCTGCACCGTCTCACAGGCGTCGAGCACCAGCTGGTGGAGGTCCGCCGGGGTGAAGCCGCGCAGCTGCTCCACGTCCCCGCCCGCGCTCTCGGGCAGGACCGAGGACACGTAGCGCAGCCGGGTCGCCTTGCTGCCGTCGGTGAGCTGCCCGTAGGCGGTGGCCACCTGCGGGGCCAGAGCGTCGAGCAGCTGCAGGCGGGCGTGCAGCACGGTCGCTCCCGCCCGGGCGAACTGGTCGTTCCACGCGGCCAGGGTGGCCCGGTGCGTGGCCGTGAACCGGCCACCGGCCCGGGCGGAGCGCAGCAGCGCGTTGCGCTGCCGGAGCACCTTCTCGTAGTCGGCGAGCGTGCCGGCCAGGACGGGGCGCATCGACGCGGCGAGCTGGTCCAGGAAACGGCGGCGGTGGGACGGATCGCCCTTCACCAGGGCGAGGTCCTCCGGGGAGAACAGGACGGTGCGCACGATGCCCAGGGCGTCGCGGGCCCTGACCGGTGACGCACGGTTGATGCGCACCCTGTTCGCCCGGCCGTCGTTCAGCTCGAACTCCAGGACTGTCTGCTGCCCGCCGCGCCGGACCCGTACCCGGACGATGGCCCGCTCCGCGCCGAGCCGGATCAGCGGGCCGTCCGAGGACACCCGGTGGGAGGTGAGCCCGGCCGTGTAGTCCACCGCCTCGACGACGTTCGTCTTGCCCACGCCGTTGGGACCCAGGAACACGGTGATCCCGGGCCCGAGACGTATGTCGAGATGCGCATACGTCCGGAAGTCCAGCAGGGACAGGTGGTCGACGAACACTCAGCGGCTTCCGGGTCCGCGCCGGCGGGTCACTGGCTCGGGAGCCGCACCGGCATCAGCAGGTACTTGTAGTCGTCGCGGTCCTCGCCCTCGGGCTCCGCCTGGGCGGAGAGCACCGCCGGCTTGGGCGGGGCCGTGAAGGAGAACCGGACGTAGTCGGAGGCGAACGCGTGCAGCCCCTCGGAGAGGTACGTCGGATTGAACGCGACGGTGATGTCCTCCCCCGTCAGGTGGGCGTCGAGGACCTCGGAGGCCTGGGCGTCCTCCCCCGTCCCCGCGTCGAGCGCGACCTGGCCCTCGCTGAAGGCCAGCCGCACCGGGGTGTTGCGCTCGGCCACGAGGGACACGCGCCGGACCGCCTCGACGAGCTCGGTGGTCCGCACGGCCGCGGTGATCGGCGTGTGCTCGGGGAACAGGGAACGGATCTTGGGGTACTCGCCGTCGATGAGCAGGCTCGTGGTCCGGCGGCCGCCGGACTCGAAGCCGACGAGCTCCGCGGAGTCGGACAGGGCGATGTTGATGTCGCCGGCCGGCCCGAGGGTCTTGGCGATGTCGTTGAGCGTGCGCGCCTTGATCAGCGCGGCGGTCGAGATGTCCTGAGCGGCCGGCCGCCACGTGAGCTCGCGCATCGCGAGCCGGTAGCGGTCGGTGGCCAGCAGCGTCATCTTCTCGCCCTCGATCTCCACCCGGACGCCGGTGAGGATCGGCAGGGTGTCGTCCTTGCTCGCGGCGATGTTGACCTGGGCCACGGCGTGGGCGAACTCGTCCCCGGCGACCACGCCGGAGACGTCGGGCAGGGCAGGCAGCTCCGGGTAGTCCGCCACCGGCATGGCCGCGAGGTTGAAGCGCGAGGACCGGCAGGTGAGCGTGACCTTGCCCTCGTCGGCCCGGACCTCGACCGGGGCGGAAGGCAGGGACCGGCAGATGTCGGCGAGCAGCCGGCCGGAGACCAGTGTCGTGCCCTCCTCCTGCACGTCCGCGCTGATCGACAGCCGGGCCGAGATCTCGTAGTCGAAGCTCGCGATGGACAGCGAGCCGCCCTCGGCGCGGATGAGCAGACCGGACAGCACGGGAACCGGGGGCCGGGGAGAGAGGGACCGGGCGGTCCAGGTCACGGCCTCGGCCAGAACATCGCGTTCGACGGAGAACTTCACGAGAGGTTGCTGCCTTTCAGTCTGGGCCAGGGCGGCGGAGCCGTCTTCCCGGCGGCGCAGCCCGCGAGGCGGGACGCGGCGACCGGGACAGGGCGAACGCCCTTTGCATCGTATCCGTCCGTGGAAGCCGTCGGCCATTCCGCGGAGCGTGGCGGCGGTCCCCGCCGCCGGAGCTCTTCGGCGGTCCCGGCGGGATCGGAGTTCCAGGATTCTTGTTGTTTGGCCGGAGATCTCTTTAAGGACAGGAGTGTTAATAACCGCTGTGGAATCTGTGGATAACCCTCTCCCGGCCATGGTTCGCACGGTTCGTGCCTGTTGACTTCTTGTGGTTCGCGGTCCACGGAACCCGTGCCGTGCGGTGGACGAGATCCGCGTGGTTCCGCGGCTTCCACAGCCTCCCCCGGACTTGTTCCGAGCTTCTCCACCGGTTGGAGCAGCTTCTCCACAATTTTATCCACAGGTGTGGGTTCTGTCCCGTGCACAGGCGCTCCACAAGGGTCCGTGTCCTGTGCAGAAGTGATCCTCCCGGCCCGGAACGACGCGGGGAAGGCCTGTGGACGAACTACAGGAAACGGGCCCGCCGGATCATCGGCGGGCCCGTTCAGGACGGGGCGAGGCAGGCTCAGCCCTCGCGCTGCTGCTGCTTGATCCGGTTGGTCAGCTCGGTCACCTGATTGAAGATCTGCCGGCGCTCGGCCATGAGGGTGCGGATCTTCCGGTCCGCGTGCATGACCGTGGTGTGGTCGCGGCCGCCCAGTTCCTGACCGATCTTCGGCAGGGACATGTCCGTCAGCTCGCGCAGCAGGTACATCGCGATCTGCCGGGCCGTCACCAGGGTGCGGGTGCGGGACTTGCTCTTGAGCTCCTCGAGCGTGATGTCGAAGTAGACGGCCGTCTGGGCGAGGATCGAGGCTGCCGTGATCTCCTGGGCGCCGTCGTCGGTGATGAGGTCCTTGAGCACCAGCTCGGCCAGGGGAAGGTCGACGGCCTGCTTGTTCAGGGAGGCGAAGGCGGTGACGCGGATGAGCGCGCCCTCGAGCTCGCGGATGTTGGTGGAGATGTGCGAGGCGATGTACTCGAGCACGTCGTCGGGGGCGTCCATGCCCTCACTGGTGGCCTTCTTGCGGAGGATCGCGATGCGGGTCTCGAGCTCGGGCGGCTGCACGTCGGTGATGAGGCCCCACTCGAAGCGGGAGCGCATGCGCTCCGCGAAGCCCGTGAGCTGCTTGGGCGGCATGTCCGAGGTGATCACGATCTGCTTCTCGTGGTTGTGCAGCGCGTTGAAGGTGTGGAAGAACTCCTCCTGCGTGTGCTCCTTGCCCGCGAGGAACTGGATGTCGTCGATCAGCAGCATGTCCACGTTGCGGTAGATCTCCTTGAAGGAGGACCCCTCGTCGTCGCGGATCGAGTTGATGAAGTCGTTGGTGAACTCCTCGGAGTTCACGTAGCGGACCCGCACCTGGGGGTAGAGGCGCTTGGCGTAGTGGCCGATCGCGTGCAGCAGGTGGGTCTTGCCGAGCCCCGACTCCCCGTAGATGAACAGCGGGTTGTACGCCTTGGCGGGGGTCTCGGCCACGGCGAACGCCGCGGCGTGGGCGAAGCGGTTCGACTGGCCGATGACGAAGGAGTCGAACACGTACTTCGGGTTCAGCCGTGCCGAGCTGTCCCACTCCCCCACCGCGGGGGCCGTGCCGGTGTCCTGGAGGTGCCGCCGGGGTGGGGCGGCCCGGGGGTCCCGCGGCGGGGGCAGGGTCCGGTCCGCCGGACCGGGGAAGGATCCGGGACCCGGCGAGGCCGGCGGCACCGGGAAGGCCGGGCTCGGGCCGCCGGGTTCCACGGGCTCGGCCACCGGCCGGCCGGGGACGTCGGTGCGGTTGCGCTCGGCCTCGAGCTCGCTGATCGGGGGCAGGGACCCGTCCGGTCCCACGGGAGCGGGTTCGGGCGCCGGCGCGGCCTCGAGGTCGGCGTCGACGACGAAGGCCACGAGCGTATCCGGGCTGAAGGCCCGGCCCACCGAGGAACGGAGCACGGAGGCCAGCTGGTTCTGGAAGAACTCGCGCGTGAGCTCGTTGGGGACCGCGACGAGCAGCGTGGTGCCGATGAGACCCTGCGGCTGCGCCAGGGAGATGAATCCCCGGTAGCGGCCGGTGGTCATCGGGTCCTCGTACATGTACTGCACGCACTCCGCCCACTGCGCGCTGAGCGCCTGATTGTCCTGCGTGCCCACGCGTACTCCTGCTGTCGTCGAGGTGTGGTCGAGCCGTCGTCGGGAACGACGAGGCGGTGGACGGGTCTCGTCCCGGCTCCGCGGCGGGGAGTCTTGTCCACAGTGTTTTTCACAATGGTGGATAAGCTGTCGGGGGCCGGCCGCGAGAGCCAGCCTAGAACATGCTCCGGACCGCGTCATAGCCGTTTTCCGGGGGCGACGGGAACTACAGGACTGTAGTTCGGGGCCTGTTCCGCGCCGTTCCGCGGGAGTTGGCCGACAAGTTTTCCACAGGATGTGAGCAAGATCGGTGCACACCTGTGGGCGAAATGTGCACTGCACAGAGCCCGAGGTCCGCCCGGGTCGTCCGGGGTCCGGGCGGACCCCGGTGATTTGACCGGTCCCGCCCGGTTGTCTAGGGTGAAACAGTCTTTTGTGTCCATTGCCATGCCCACCCGCATGCCCGGACGCATTCACCAGCACTGCTGTGGCTGCCCTGCCCGTCCGCGCCGTATCCGGTGTGTCGAGGACGAGGGCCGACACGCACCTTGACGCCTTTGGAGTAACCAGTGAGCAAGCGGACCTTTCAGCCGAATAACCGCCGTCGCGCCCGGAAGCACGGCTTCCGGGCCCGGATGCGCACCCGCGCCGGCCGCGCCATCCTCGCCGCCCGCCGCAGCAAGGGCCGCACCGAGCTCTCCGCCTGAGTCGGCTCGTGTCGACCCCGGAGCCCCCGCCGCCCGGCCGCGCACGCGCGGACGGCAGCCCGGCGGAGCGGCCCGGGACCGAACGGGAGCGGCACCGTGCTTCCTGAGCGGCACCGGATCCGGACCTCCGTCCAGTTCTCGGCCACCACGCGTTCCGGCGCCCGTTGCGGGCGCCGGAACGTCGTCGTCTATGCGCGACCCACGGAGACCGGGAGGCCCACCCGGTTCGGGTTCGTGGTCTCCAGGGCCGTGGGCAACGCGGTCCGACGCAACAAGGTGAAACGACGTCTCCGGGAACTCGCCCGGGCCTCTGTCAGGGAGGTGCCGTACGGTTACGACGTGGTGGTGCGTGCCCTGCCGCCCGCGTCCCGCGCGGAGTGGGCGGAGCTGGCCGCCGACTTCGGGAAGGCGTGGCGGATCGCGTCCGAGCGGGCCGGGTCGCCCCGCCACGGGGGCGGTTCCCCCGAGCCGGCCGACCCACGCCCCGGACGGGAGGAGTCCTGAACATGACCGTGCACGCTCCCCCGCCCGAGGACGCCCTCGCGGCGGCTCCCCACGAGTTCGTCCGCCCCGGGTCCGCGTGGCAGGCGATCTGGTTCCTGCCGCAGAACCTGCTCATCGCGGGTCTCAAGCTCTACCGGACGATGGTGTCCCCCCTGTACGGAGACGTCTGCCGGTACTTCCCCTCCTGCTCGGCCTACGCGCTCGAGTCCGTCACGGTGCACGGCGCCGTGCGCGGGCTCGGCCTCAGCGTGCGGCGGCTCCTGCGCTGCCACCCCTGGGCTGCCGGCGGGATCGACAGGGTTCCTGACGGTGGTCGGATCTTCTCCGACTTCACGTCCCTGCCCAAGATCGTCCTGCTGAACCACCCCGAACTCGCCGAACGCCACCCGCAGCACCCCGCCGGCGGCGCCGGTCCCGCGGCCCAAGGAGAGCCTTCCTCATGAACCTGTTCGAAATGATCCTCTTCCCCTTCAGGTGGGTCGTCTCCGCCGTGCTGTGGGTGTTCCACGAGCTCCTCACGGCCGTGGGGATGGACCCGGCCGCGGGCATCACCTGGGTGCTCTGCATCGTGGGACTGACCATCGTCATGCGGACGCTGACGATCCCGCTGTTCCTCAAGCAGATCAAGTCCATGCGCGGCATGCAGGAGCTGCAGCCGGAGATGGCGAAGCTGCAGGCCAAGTACAAGGGCAAGAAGGACCAGCTCTCCCGCCAGGCCATGGCCCAGGAGCAGATGGAGCTCTACAAGCGCCACGGCTCCAACCCGTTCTCGGCGTGCCTGCCCATCCTCGTGCAGATGCCGATCTTCTTCGGTCTCTTCCAGGTGCTCAACGGCGTGCCGAAGTCGGCCGCCGCCGGGGAGCCCGTCCACGTGCTGGACGCCCCCATCGTGGAGTCGTTCAACGAGGCCACCTTCTTCGGCGCGCCGCTGTTCTCCACCCTGTGGAACCCCGGTGACGGCAACCACGTGGCCACGATCGTGCTGGCCGTGGTGATGATCATCGCGATGTCGGGCTCGCAGTTCTTCACGCAGAAGCAGCTCACGGCCAAGAACATGAGCGAGACCGCCAAGGCATCCCCGATGTATCGGCAGCAGCAGATGATGCTGTACCTGTTCCCGCTCATCTTCGCGATCGGCGGCATCAACTTCCCCATCGGCGTGCTCATCTACTGGACCGTCTCCAACGTGTGGTCCATGGGCCAGCAGTGGTGGGTCATCCGCAACAACCCCACCCCCGGGTCCCAGGCGGAGCAGGAGCTCAACGAGCGTCGCGCGGCGAAGGGCCTCCCCCCGGTCGGCAAGACCCGTGAGGAGCACGAGGCGGAGATCGAGGAGCAGCGCGCCCGTGCCGCTGCGGGACAGCGGCAGCAGCCGGTGGGCAAGAAGCGGCAGAAGCAGCAGACGAAGCGCAAACAGGCGCGATGATCCCGGCCGGTCACCCCGGCACCATCCCCTCCCCCGCACGGGGCCGGCGCCGCCGGCCCCGTGCCTCCACGGCCCCAGGAGACAACATGACCGACATCCGGCACACCCCGCAGGACGCCGACGAGGCGCAGCACACCCACCCCGGGACCAGCCCGGAGCCCACCCCCGGGGCGGGCCCGGAGCCCGCCCCCGGGGCGAGCCCGGACGCCGGCCCCGATCCCGACTCCGATGTCGATCCCGACGTCGACCCCTTGGAGGAGGAGGGCGAGGTCGCGGCCGACTACCTCGAGGAGCTGCTGGACACGGCCGACCTCGACGGGGACATCGACATCGAGATCCGGGACGGACGCGTCTACCTGTCGGTGGTGGCCGAAGGCCCCGACGACGGGCTGGACGTGCTCGTCGGCGAGGACGGGGAGGTGCTGGAAGCTCTCCAGGAGCTCGTCCGCCTCTCGGTCCTGGCCACCACCGACCGCCGCTCCCGGCTGGTGCTCGACATCGGCGGCTATCGCCGGCGCCGTGCGGGGGAGCTGCAGGAGCTGGCGCTGGGTGCGATCCGGGAGGCCCGGGAGACGGGCGAGAAGGTGCACCTCGAGCCGCTGTCCGCCTACGAGCGCAAGATCGTGCACGACGTGGTCGCGGAACACGGTCTCGTGAGCGAGTCCGAGGGCGAGGGCGCGGCACGGCACAACGTCGTGACCGTGGCCCAGGGCTGATGTCCGAACAGGAGCGGCCCGCACCGGCTCCCCAGGACGCCCCGGTGCCCGACCCCCGGGAACGCCGTGCGGCGCAGCAGCTCTTCGGGGAGCGGACGGAGCTGGCGGAGCGCTACGTGGCACACCTGGCGTCGTCGGGGATCGTGCGCGGGCTCATCGGGCCGCGTGAGGTGCCGCGCCTGTGGAGCCGGCACGTCCTGAACTGCGCCGTGGTCCAGGAGCACATCGCGGAGGGGTCCCGGGTGGCGGACGTCGGTTCCGGCGCGGGCCTTCCCGGCCTGTGCCTGGCCCTCGCCCGGCCGGACCTGGACATCATCCTCATCGAACCGCTCGAACGCCGCGTCCAGTGGCTCGAGGAGGTCGTGGCGGATCTCGGCCTGGGCGGCGTCCGCGTGGTCCGGGCCCGTGCGGAGCAGGCCCGGGACGACGTGGGCGACGTCGACGTCGTCACCGCACGGGCGGTCTCCGGCCTGGTGGGGCTGCTGGACATCACGCTCCCCCTGCTGAGGGGTACCGGCGAGCTCCTGGCGCTCAAGGGCCGGACGGCGGCGGAGGAGATCGAGAGAGCCCGAAAGAAACTCCACCGGCACGGTGCCCGGTCGACCGAGATCGTCCTCGCCGGCAAGGCGCTTCTCGCCGAGCCCACCACGGTGGTCCGCGTTCGGCTCTGACGCCGTTTCCGCGTCCGCCCTCGTCGCGGCGGTAGGCTGGGAAGAGTGCGTCGCGGGCGTGACCCCGTGGGCGGACGGCGCGGCCGCACGGTCGCCGCGGTCATGACCTGGCACCCCTCCCCCGCGGGGGACGTGCCCCGATGCAACGATGCCGAGAGGAACCGGGAAGGTGCGCAGTCAGATGCCGATCGCCGACAGCGCGGGAGGCCCCAGGGGCTTCGACGCGGAGTTTCCGCCCGATCCGCTAGATCAATCGGAAAGGGTTGTTCCGGATCGTGGTTCACATGTTTCACGTGAAACGTTGAGCCGCCCGGCCACCATGACGACAACGATGGCGGAGGACACGCCGCTGGGGAGGAAGCTTGTGGAAGAGACCAGGCGACGCGCCAGGCTGAAAAGGGTCCAGCTGGAGAAGCCCGCCGCCACGCGGGTCTTCACCATCAGCAATCAGAAGGGCGGTGTCGGCAAGACCAGCACGTCCGTGAACCTCGCGGTGGCGCTGGCCCGACAGGGTCAGAACGTCCTCGTCATCGACAACGACCCGCAGGGCAACGCCTCCACCGCCCTCGGTGTGGAGCACAGCTCCGAGGTGGACAGCACCTACGACGTGCTCATCGACGAGATGCCCATCGCCGACGCGGTGAAGCCCTCCGCCGAGGCGGAGAACCTCTGGGTGGTTCCGGCCACCATCGACCTCGCGGGCGCGGAGATCGAACTCGTCTCCATGGTCGCCCGGGAGCACCGGCTGCGCCAGGCCCTGGAAGCCTATGCTCGCCATCGGGAGGCGGAGGGCATGGAGCGGCTCGACTACGTGTTCATCGACTGCCCGCCCAGTCTCGGCCTGCTCACGCTCAACGCGTTCGTGGCGGCCACCGAGGTGCTCATCCCCATCCAGTGCGAGTACTACGCCCTCGAGGGCTTGAGCCAGCTGCTGAAGAACATCGAGATGATCCAGAAGCACCTCAATCCCGGTCTGAAGGTCTCCACGATCCTGCTCACCATGTACGACGGCCGCACCAACCTGGCCTCCCAGGTGGCCGACGAGGTCCGCAGCCACTTCCCGGGCGAGGTGCTGGAGACCATGATTCCGCGGTCGGTGCGCATCTCCGAAGCGCCCAGCTACCAGCAGAGCGTCATCAGCTACGACCCGAGCTCCACGGGAGCGCTCTCCTACCTGGAGGCCGCGGCGGAGATCGCCCAGCGACCGATCGGCTGACCCTACTCCCCCACGGCCCCGGCGCCTCTCTCCCGATGGAGAGGGGCGCCGTTCGCTGTGCAGCACGCGGTCAGCGACCGGTGGACGCGGGTCGCGGTGTGCGACGCGGCTCCCGATCACAGGAGTGCGCTGCTGACATCGGCCGAGCGGGACCGTAACCCGTGGTGTACGCGCAGCCTCTCGTCTCGACCCCGCGGGGTGGACAGTGCCTTTCCCGTCGTCCCCGGTGCTCGTCGCGAGACGTTCCCCGGCTGTCCCGGTCGGATTTCGCGCCTTCGACCCACGAACCGGCTCCGGTCGTGTCGGACTCGTCGTCCCGCGGCCGTTCCTGAAGTGTGCCTCGGATAGAATTGGGCGGATTGCCGGGACAGGGAAAGGAAATTCGTGAGCGACAGACGACGGGGTCTCGGACGGGGCCTGGGGGCACTCATCCCGAGTGCCCCCGCGGAAGCGAACAGTGAGCACGAGGGGAATGCGCCGACCACGGAGGAGCGATCGACGGGGGCGGAGACCGGGCAGCACTCTGCGGACGTCGCGAGCCAGGATGTTTCACGTGAAACGTCCGGTCCCGCCGTTCGGGCGTCCTCCGACGCTGAGGTGCCGTCCCCACCCGGTGTCACGGACTCCCCCGCGGCCGGTTCGGATCCGTCTCTGCAGGGAACGATGACGGAGTACCACGGGACTGCGCCGGACACTGACGGAGCCGGATCGATCGATTCCTCCCGAACGGGACCCGATGGGAAGGACTCCGCCGGAGAAGGTTCTCCCACCGATGGCGCCAGGCGCAGTTCCGGTGGTGGCAGGTCCAAGCCGGCCGGCCCGGCCGCCCGGCAGAAGGCCATGAAGGCTCGGATGGACATGGGCGAGGCGCTGCGGAACACGACGCTGGTGAGCCGCCCCTCCGACATGTTCTTCGTTCCGTCCGCAGAGTCCGGCGACGGTACGGGCGGCGATGCTGCAGGGCAGGAGGCAACGACGGGGTCCGTTGCCGATGTCGAGCCCGAACGGTCCGCCGACTCGGCGGAAGCACCAACGGCGGATGTTTCACGTGAAACTCCGGGACGCCCCGGGGAATCCGCCGTCGGCCGGCAACCCCGACCGCCGCAGGATGTCGCCGGCGGGCGCGCCCGCGGTGGCCGCACCGCTGGGGCACGAGCCGCGTCCGGGTCTGTACCGGAGATCAGGGGCTCCGAAGAAGTTTCACGTGAAACAGCCGAGCAGGAGGATCCGGAGCTCGCGGAGCTCGGTGTCGTCCCGGGCGCGCGCTTCGCGGAGCTTCCGGTCGCGGCGATCCACCCCAATCGGAAGCAGCCGCGACAGGTCTTCGACGAGGAGGAGTTGGCCGAGCTCGCGTACTCCATCGGGGAGCTGGGCGTCCTGCAGCCGATCGTCGTCCGCCCCAGCAAGGAGGACGGGGACCCGTCGTACGAGCTCGTCATGGGTGAGCGTCGTTGGCGGGCCGCGCAGCGGGCCGGAATGGAGACGATTCCCGCGATCGTGCGGGAGACCTCCGACGACGACCTCCTGCGGGACGCCCTGCTGGAGAACCTTCATCGGAGCCAGCTGAACCCGCTCGAGGAGGCGGCGGCCTATCAGCAGCTGATGGAGGAGTTCGGGGCGACCCAGGAGGAACTGTCCCGGCGGATCGGCCGGTCGCGCCCGCAGATCTCCAACACCATCCGTCTGCTCCGGCTTCCACCGCTGGTCCAACGCCGCGTCGCGGCCGGTGTGCTCTCGTCCGGACATGCCCGAGCGTTGCTCTCGCTGTCCGACCCGGCATCGATGGAGCGCTTGGCGCAGCGCATCGTCGCCGAGGGCCTGTCCGTGCGTGCCACGGAGGAGGCCGTATCGATGGCGGAGGGAGCCGAGCGCAAGCCCCGGCGCGCGGCCGAGCCCAGCCGGCACCAGGATCGGCTCGACGACATCGCGGACGCCTTCGCCGACCGTCTGGACACCAGCGTGAAGATCTCCCTCGGAGCCCGGAAGGGGAAGATGACCATCGAGTTCGCTTCCGTGGACGATCTGAACCGCATCATCGACGTGCTGAATCCCGGCGCCGAACGTTCCTGATCAGGACGGTGCGCAGCTCCTCTCCCGGCGGAACAGCCGGAGCCCCGGTGTTTCACGTGAAACACCGGGGCTCTTTCGTGCGCAGACGCGGAGCAGGATTCAGGTGCCGTTGAAGCCGGCGACGTCGTCGAGGCGCATCGTGCCGGTGGGAAGGTCGTCGTCGGCGAGCAGGTACATCCGTTGGAGGCCGAAGACGATCGCCTCCGCGAGGTGGTTCCGGTGCTCCGGGTCGGCCAGGGCGGTCCGGTCCCCGGGGTTGGAGAGATAGCCGAGGTCCAGCCAGATCGTAGGGGCGTCCGTTCCCCGCAGCACGTCCCACTGGCGGGCGTGGGTGCCGAGGTCGAGCGCGCCGGTGCGGGCCACCAGCTCCTTGAGCACGAGGACCGCGGCGCGCTCCCCGATGGGGGAGTAGATCTCCGAGCGGTCCTGCTCACCCCAGTAGTACGAGGACATCCCGGCGGCGGCGGGGGAGGAGTTCCAGTCGCAGTGCAGGGTGACCACGACCGACTCGGGCTGCCCAGTCGTCGCCTCGGTGGCCGACGCGACGGTCCGCACGGCGTGGCCCCGCCGGGCGTGCGGAGCAGGGTCGGGATGCACCACGGCGGGCTCGGCGCCGATCTCGTGCAGCAGCTCGGAGGCCCGGACGGCGACGTCCCTGGTGATGGCGTCGGCACGGTCCAGGAAGTCGCCGGGAGCCGAGGCGGGGGACTGCTGTCCGGTGTCTCGGGAAGGGACGAGCACGATGGAGCGCCCGCGCAGCGCGGACGTGGCCCGCTCCAGCCGGTGGTAGTCCCGCAGGGAGAACGCCTTGGAGGACGTGATGTTCCTGTTGATCCGCGCCAGGGAAGCGATCGTCTCCCGGCCCACGACGCCGGACGGGGAGAGTCCCAGGCTTTCCTGCAGCTCCGTCACGGCGTGGTGGGTGCTGGAGCCGAAGACACCGTTGAGATGCCCGTAGTAGAAACCCAACCTGGACAGGTTGTGCTGGAGCATCGTCACGTCGTCCCCGCGGAGGGGCCGGCCCTCGTCGAGGTAGAGGGGGCGGTCGCCGAGGGCGTACTGGGCCTCGTTGAGCGCCCGATCCGTCTCCGGGCCCACGAGACCGTCGACGATCAGGCCGCGCTGCTGCTGGAAGGCGCGCACCGCCGCGTCGACGTGGTCGTCGAAGTAGGAAGGGTTGTTGACGTCCTGGGGAGCCAGGTACGCCACGGTGGCGCCGGCACGGAGCAGACGCTCCCGCAGGCTCACCACGCGCCGGTTCGTCATGGTCCGGCGCAGCATCGGTTCGGTGTCCTCGGTGTTCACGGGTGTCCCACGGGTCGTCGGGTGTCGGAAGTGCAAATGCTCATCCGTCCCCTCCGCGGGCGGGGGAGGGGACGGATGAGCGCGCAGCGGTGGGAATGTGCGGACCGATCAGGCCGAGGGCTGGAGGTAGTCGGCGAACTCCTTCTCGAGCGCGCTCTTCGGCTTCGCCCCGATGGCCTTTTTCACGACCTCGCCGCCGGAGAAGAGGTAGATCGCCGGGATCGAGGTGATGCCGTACTGGGAGGCCACGGCAGGATTCTCGTCGACATTGAGCTTCACGACCTCGACGGCCCCGGCGTGCTCGGCGGCGATGGCGTCCAGGACGGGCCCGACCATGCGGCACGGGCCGCACCACTCGGCCCAGAAGTCGACGATGACGGGCTTGTCCGCCTCCAGGACCTCGGTCCTGAAGTCGGCGTCGGTGACGTTCTTGGCGGCGCTCATGATGTCTCCTTGTCCGGCGGCGGGGCACGCGTCGCGTGCCGGGCCACCACGGGGTTGGAACACGGGCTCGGGACTCGTGCGAGGGGCGGGACTGGTTAGATTATGACTCATGCCGGGGCCACGGGACGGCCGGGGGTCAGCTGTGCAGGACCGACCGGTCGTGCAGCGCGGCGAGGTACTGCTCCGCGTCCACCGCGGCGACACAGCCCGAGCCCGCCGCGGTGATGGCCTGGCGGTAGGTGGCGTCCACGACGTCGCCCGCCGCGAACACACCCGCGAGGCTGGTGGTGGAGCTGCGGCCGTCCACGGCGATGGTGCCGTCCACCGTGAGCTCGAGCTGGTTCTCGACGAGGCCGGTGCGGGGGTCGGAGCCGATCGCCACGAAGAGCCCGGTCACGGGCAGCTCGGAGGTCGACCTCGTGTCCGTGTCACGGACCGTGACCGAACGGAGCTTGTCCTCGCCGTTGATGGCGACGACCTCGGAGTTCCACAGCACCTCGATCTTGGGGTCCTCGAAGGCGCGCTGCTGCATGATCTCGGAGGCCCGGAAGGTGTCCCGCCGGTGGATGACGGTCACCTTGGACGCGAACCGGGTGAGGAAGGTCGCCTCCTCGAGCGCGGAGTCCCCACCGCCGACGACGGCGATGTGCTGGTCCTTGAAGAAGAAGCCGTCGCACGTGGCGCACCAGCTCACACCGTGCCCGGAGAGCCGCTTCTCGTCCGGCAGCCCCAGCTCCCGGTAGGCGGAGCCGGTGGCGATGATCACCGTGCGGGAGCGGTGGACCGAGCCGTCCTCGAGGGTCACGGTCTTGACCTCGCCCTCGAGCTGGAGGGCCACGACGTCCTCGTACCGGATGTCGGCGCCGAAGCGTTCGGCCTGCTGCTGCATGTTGGACATGAGCTCCGGGCCCTGGATGCCGTGGATGAACCCCGGGTAGTTCTCGACCTCGGTGGTGTTCATCAGCTCACCGCCCGCGGTGACGGAGCCGGCGAAGACGATCGGGTGCAGATCGGCCCGTGCGGCGTAGACCGCGGCGGTGTACCCGGCGGGGCCGGAACCGACGATGATCACCTCGTGGACGGTGTCGTCGTCCGCGGCGACCGTCGGCCCGCCGGCCCGGGGGGCGAGGTTCAGGGCGTTGATCACGGGACCGAAATCGGGGCTCACAGTTCTGCTTGACCTTCCGTACAGGGGGCGGCCGGCCGGGGCCGGCCGCGGGGGACCACTGGGACAACGGGGGGAGCGCGGCCGATATTCCGGTGCTGCCGGTGCGCCGCGTCCCGCTCCGGCTCCCGCCGGCCGTCCTGGCGGGCGGGCCGGCAGGGGCACGTGCGGCTACTCGAGCTCGATCTCGCCGATCCGCAGGCCGTGGTTGAAGCCGGCGATGGGGTTGGTCAGCTGCGGCAGCTGGGTCCAGTTGACGATCACGTACTCGTGCTCCTCGTCGCGGGCCGCGGGCGCGAGGGGCACGGTGATCTCCGGGCCGGTGAAGGATCCGGAGCCGACCTGCCGGGCGCCCTCGAGCGAGGGGGAGTCGTTGACGTAGACGTCGAAGATGCCACCCGATCCCGCCGACTGGCTCAGCCGGAGGGTCTTCACGGCGGCGGGCTCCTCGAGCTGCACGGCGAGGCCCACTCCCTGGATCCTGCCGCCGAAGTTCTGGTCGGAGAACCCGTAGCTGATCCAGTAGGTCGACGGGTTGTCGTCGACGGTCTGTCCCAGCTGCGGATCCTGGTCCGCCATGAAGTTCGGGTCCCCGGCCACGATCCGGCTCACGGACAGGGGCACCGGGTCCACCGCCGCGGGCTCGGGAGTGGGCTCGGGGGTGGCCTCGGGGCTCGGCTGCGCCGTCTCCTCGGCCGGAGCGGTGGCCGCCGGCCGCTGCTCGTCGCGGGCGTCGAAGAGGCCGCCCAGGCGGTCGAAGCTGAAGGCCACCGCCCCGACCAGGAGCGCGATCAGCAGGAGCAGGAGGAAGAGCAGGCCCTTGCCGCCCTTCTTCGTGGTGGTGTCGCGGTGCTCCGTGGCGAGGGACGCGGTCGCCGGGGCGCCGACGGCGGCGTCGGGGCGCTCCTCGACATAGCTCTCGTACCGGTTGTCGCCGTCGTAGCCGGGATCGATGTCCGTGGAACGACCCGCCGCGGCGGCCGTCCCGCCCGCGGCGGCCCGGTCGAACAGGGTCGACCGGGTCGAGGTGGCGCTGACCCGCACGGGCCGGCCCAGCCGGGTGCGCACCGACGGGGCGGGGGCGGCGTCGTCGTACGAGTCGTCGTCGCGCCACCGGGTGACCTTCGCCTCGGGGGCGGCGCCCCCGAGGTCCGCGGAGGGCTCCGCGGCGACGACGGGCTGCGGGGTCGTGGGGTCGGGCTCGTCGTAGAGGTAGGACGCGCCCTCGGCGTCGCGCGGGGCGCCGAAGATGTCGTCGCTGAGCGTCTCGTCCTCGATCTCGTCCGGCTCCACGAGGAGGGAGTCCAGCATGTCCGCCGCCGGGGTGTGCGAGGTCACGAGGTACGTGTGCGTCTCGGCCTGGCCGAGGTCCAGGATCTGGAAGGGCGCGCCGATGGTGCCGTTGGCCATCGAGCGGGCGTTCTCGACGAGCAGTGACGTGTGCCGGTCGGCGGGCAGGAGGATGGAGACGCGGCGGCCGAGGACCTGGTCCTGGCCCTCGAGCACGTGGTCGCCCTCGGCCGTGGCCAGCACGTCGGAGACGACCTTGTAGCGGCCGCCGAGGACGGAACCGAGTTTCATCGGTGCGGGCACGTTGGCTCCCTGGGGGTCGGGAATTTCCGGGGGACGGGAATTCGCGGGTGTCACGGCCGGGCGTCGGCAGAGGGGGTCCCCTGTCCCACGTCACGGCCACACAGCACTTTACCGTGACCGGCCGTGCTCGCGCGCTGCGACGTCCGGCGGCAGGCCCCCGGTCACCGCCTCAGCGGCCGAGCCGCGAGAGCACGGGACGCAGCAGGCCGTCGAGCTCCCGGACCCGGCAGAGCCTGAGGGCGCCGAGGTAGGCCACGGCCATGACGCCGCCTCCGACGGCAAGGGTCGCGATCGCGGTGAGCTGGTCCGTCCAGGGGAACCCGTCCGGGTCGTAGCCGCCGAGCAGGTGCAGGACCACGGCGCCCACGACGCCGGCCAGCAGGGAGGCCACGAGGATCCGCGCGTGGGCCTCCACGATCCGGGCGACGTCGTAGTCCCCGATGCGGCGGACGAGCACCACGTGGTACAGCACGGTGCTCAGGACGTTCTGGGCCGCGTAGCACCCGGCCACGGCGAAGACGATGAGGTCCGGCGGGACCAGCCACCAGATCAGCGCGGCGCAGGCCACGGTGAACAGGGCCACGCCCATCTGCACCAGGAAGGGCGTGCGGGCGTCCTCCTGGGCGTAGAACGCCCGGCCGAGCATGAACGAGGCCGACATGAAGGGCGCCCCGACCGCGATCACCGCGACGACCTGTCCCACGACCGCGCCCGCGGAGGGGACGCCGCCGCTGAAGAGCATGCCGAGGGGACCGGCGAACACGATGAGCGCGACCGTGGCGAAGACCGTGGCCACCCCGGTGATCCGCAGGCTCGAGGACAGGGAGGACACCATGCCCGCCCGGTCGCCGTCGGTCGAGGCCGCGGCCATCCGGTTGAACAGGACGGTGGCGATGGACAGCCCGATCACCCCGTGGGGCAGGGAGTACAGCATGGACGCCTGGTTCAGGGCGGCCACGCCCGCGATCTGCTGGGGCGGGTCCAGCGCGAGGTACTCCGGGCGGTACGCGGTGGGGATCGCCGCGACCTTGGTCAGGCCGAGGAACGCGAGGTTGGCGATGACCCCCGTGGCCAGGGTCCAGCCCGCCAGCCGGGCGGCGGTGGACAGGCCGATGCCGCGCCAGCCGAACCGGGGCCGCAGCCTCAGGCCCAGCCGGCGCAGCGGCCAGAACAGGACGAGGGCCTGCGTGGCGACGCCGACCGTCGCCATGACAGCGAGCCAGAACGTCTTGGCCTCGGTCCAGTTGTCGAGGGTGTGGGGGTCCTGCTGATAGGCCCCGAACTGCTGGACGAAGACCAGCAGCGCCGCGATGGCGACCACGTTGTTGACCACCGGTGCCCACATGTACCAGCCGAACGCGCCACGGGCGTTGAGCACCTGGCCGACCACGGTGTAGAGGCCGTAGAAGAAGATCTGCGGAAAGGTGAACAGGGCGAAGGTCAGTCCGAGGGAGAGCTGCGGCTCGGTCCAGTCGGTGCCCATGGTCCGCACGATCGGGCCCGCCAGCAGCACCACGACCACCGTCACGCCCAGCAGGGCGAGCACGGCGAGGGTGAGCAGGCGGGAGATGTAGTCGGCCCCGCCGTCCTCGTTCGTCCTCGACGCCTTGATGATCTGGGGAACCAGGACCGCGTTGAAGATTCCGCCCGCCACGAGGACGTAGATCAGGTTCGGCAAGGTGTTCGCGAGCTCGAAGACGTCCGAGACGGTCGTGACGGAGCCGATGGCCACCGTGATGAGGACCGTCTTGACGAAGCCCAGGACACGGGAGACGAGCGTGCCCGAGGCCATGATGGCGCTGGACGCCGCTCCGGACCGCCGCGGGGGACCGGGAGGGGGCCCCGCTGCGGCCGGACCCGGGGACCCCGCTGCGGCCGGACCCGGGGACCCCGCTGCGGCCGGACCCGGGGACCCCGCTGCGGCCGGACCCGGGGGTCCGGCCGCCTCAGAGCTGGTGGATGATGTATTCACGGGCGATGTCGGCGATGCGCCGTTCGTTGGGGAAGGACAGCTTCCGACCGAGGTCGTCGATGTTCACCCAGGCGACGTCCACGGCCTCGTGGTCGGGATCGTTGTCGGTCGTCAGGTGCCCGCCCGTGGCGCGCAGGAGGAAGTGGTGCACCGTCTTGTGCACGCGGTGGCCCGAGACCGTGAACCAGTAGTCGATGCTGCCGAGCGGGCTGAGGACCTCGCCCGCGATCCCGGTCTCCTCCTCGATCTCGCGGATCGCCGCTTCCTCGTTGGTCTCCTGGTTCTCCGGGTGGCCCTTCGGCAGGCACCACTCGAGGCGTCCGCCCCGGTTGATCCGGGCGATGATGGCCACCGGGTGGGAGGGCGTGCCGAGGTCCACGACGATCCCTCCGGCGGAGACTTCCTCGACCGTGGGCAGCGCGGCGGCCGGTGCGGACGGCCGCTTCTTCGGAGCGCTGGGTACGGGGAAAGCCATGTCTCCTACCTTGCCACAACCACTGCGGCTCACGCCCGAGCTCGCGCGTGGGCTCGGGCGGCGCCCCGGCGGCCATCCGGGCGGGCCGGCCGGCCCGGGTCTGGAACAATGGTCGGCACCATGACGCTGCTGCCCGATCCCTCCGCGATCCACCCCGCCGCCCTCGACCTGGGGCGCCGCTTCGCCGGCGCCGGTCACGAGCTGTCCCTGGTGGGCGGGCCCGTGCGGGACCTGTTCCTCGGCCGGACCGCCCTGGACCTCGACTTCGCGACAGACGCGACCCCGGACGAGACGCTCGCCGTCGTGGCGGGGTGGGCGGACGCCGTCTGGGAGATCGGCCGGGAGTTCGGGACCGTGGGCCTGCGCAGGGGAGACGTCCAGCTCGAGGTCACCACCTATCGTGCGGAGGCGTACGACGCCGACTCCCGCAAGCCCCGGGTGGCCTTCGGCGACTCCCTCGAGGAGGATCTGTTCCGCCGCGACTTCACCATCAACGCCATGGCCCTGCGGCTGCCCGGGCTCGAGCTCGTCGACCCGCACGGCGGGATCAAGGACCTGCACGCCGGGGCGCTGCGGACCCCCGGCGCCCCGGAGGACTCCTTCTCGGACGACCCGCTGCGCATGATGCGCGCGGCCCGCTTCGCGTCCCAGCTCGACGTGGAGCTCGCCCCCGAGGTCGGCGCGGCCATGACGGACATGGCGGAACGGATCCGCATCGTCTCCGCGGAGCGCGTGCGCGAGGAGCTGGTCAAGCTGATCCGCGGCCGCCGGCCCCGCAAGGGCGTGGACATCCTCGTGACCACGGGTCTCGCGGGGTACGTGCTGCCGGAGGTGCCGGCGCTGCAGCTCGAGGTCGACGAGCACCACCGGCACAAGGACGTCTACCAGCACTCGCTGACCGTGCTGGAGCAGGCCGCCGCGCTCGAGACGGGTCCGGACGGTCCCGTGCCGGGACCCGACTTCGTCCTGCGCTTCGCGGCGCTCATGCACGACGTCGGCAAGCCCGCAACCCGCCGGTTCGAGGAGTCCGGTGCGGTGAGCTTCCGCCACCACGAGGTGGTGGGGGCCAAGCTCACCGCCAAGCGGATGAAGGCCCTGCGCTTCGACAACGACACGATCAAGGCAGTGCGCCGGCTGGTGGAGCTGCACATGCGCTTCTACGGCTACGGCGAGGCCCAGTGGACCGACTCGGCCGTGCGCCGCTACGTCCGGGACGCGGGGGAGTCCCTGGAGCGGCTGCACCGGCTGACCCGGGCGGACGTGACCTCCCGGAACCGGCGGAAGGTCGCCCGGCTGTCCGCCGCCTACGGCGAGCTCGAGCGGCGGATCGCGGAGCTCTCGGAGCAGGAGGAGCTCGACGCGGTGCGCCCGGAGCTCGACGGCGAGCGGATCATGGCGGTGCTCGGCATCGCCCCGGGGCCCGCGGTGGGCCGCGCCTACAAGTTCCTGCTGGACCTGCGCCTGGACGAGGGCGAACTGGGCCCGGAGGAGGCCGAGCGGCGGCTGCGGGACTGGGCGGCGGACGCCCTGTGAGCACCCGCTCCCGTGCCTCCGGGGCGGACACCGGGCCCGGGCCGGTGGCCGCACCGGCCCGCGGTGCCCGGAACGGTCCGGAACGGGATCCGGGACGGGGCCCGGCGCTGCGGATCGGCTCCTGGGTGCTGGCCGGCCTCGCGCTGCACACGGCGCTGCTGGCGTACGTGACGAAGCTCCCGTGCCGGCTCGTGTCCTGGGAGGAGCCGGAGACCTTCCGGCGGCTGTGCTACTCGGACCTGCCCACGCTGTACGCGTCCCGGGGCATGGCGGAGGGCCGCTTCCCCTACCTGGACCCCGCGGCCCTGCTGGAGTACCCCGTCCTGCAGACGGTGCTCGCCAGCCTCACCGGCGTCCTGGCGCATGCCCTCAACCCGGTGACCAGTGTGCATGTCGGTCAAGGCATATATTTCGACATCAATGCACTGCTGCTCGCCGCCGTCTGGGTGGCGGTCGTGCTCGTGCTCGCCCGGCTCGTCGAGCACCCGGCGCACGCCGTCCTCGCGGCCCTGGCCCCGGCCGTGGTGGTCACGGCGTTCATCAACTGGGACCTGTGGCCGGTGCTGTGCACCGTGCTCGGCCTGCTCGCCTTCCGCCGGGACCGGTGGCTGCTGGGCGGGATCGCGCTCGGCGTCGGCACCGCGTTCAAGCTCTTCCCGTTCCTCGTGCTCGGGGCGGTCGTCGTGCTGGCCGTCCGCCGCCGGGAGGCGGGGCCCGCCCTGCGCGCGGCCGCCGGAACCGTGGGGGCCTGGCTGGCCGTGAACCTGCCGTTCGCGCTGCTGGACCCGGTCCAGTGGGGCTGGTTCTGGCAGTTCAGCCAGGACCGCGGGGCGGGGTTCTCCTCCGTGTGGCACTGGTGGAACGACGTCGCGGCGCCGCGGCTGGGCATCCCGCTGCTCTCGGCCGAGGGCATCAACCTCCTGGCCCTCGCGGGCTTCGGCCTCGCCTGCGTGCTGATCCTCGTCCTGGGGCTCACCGCCCGCGAGGAACCCCGCCTGGAGCAGCTGGCCTTCCTCGTGCTCGCGGCTTTCGTCCTGACCAACAAGGTCTACTCCCCGCAGTTCGTGGTCTGGCTCGTGCCGCTCCTGGTCCTGGCGCGCCCCCGCGTCGCCGAGTTCGTGGTCTGGCAGCTCGTGGAGGTCGTGCACTGGGTGGCCGTCTTCACCTGGCTCGGGCACTGGGTCGGCGACGAGGAGGGGCTGGACCTGGCGCAGGACGTGTACTTCACCACGGTGCTCCTGCACACGCTCGCCGTGGCGTACCTGGTCGCCCGGGTCGCCGGGGACGTTCTCCGGGGCCGGCGGGGGAGCGCTTGAGCCGCGGGGGCCGGTGGTTCCTGGGCTCCCAGGGGCCGCTGCTCGTGCTCCTCGGCCTCTGGGCCGCCCTGGCCGGATGGCTGCTGCGGCTGCCCTGCCGCGTCCCGGGCTGGGGCGCGGAGCAGGCCCTGCCCGTCCTGTGCGCCACCGACCTGTCGGCCGGGGCGGCCGCCGGGGGGTTCCTCACCGGCGGCCCCGGCGGGGACGAGCCAGTCCTGGCCGGGATGGCCGAGACGGCCCTGCTCCGGCTGGCCGTGCTGACCGGCTCCGGACCGGGCGCCGTGGCCGACCTCTCCCTCGTGGTCCTCGCCCTGGCCTGGACGGCGACCGTGGTCGCCGTCGCCGGGCTGTCCGGGCGGCGGGACGCCTTCGTGCTGGCGCCGGCCCCGGTCGTCGTGCTCGCGGGGTTCGCCTCGTGGGACCTGGCGGCGGTGCTGCTCATGGTGCTGGCCCTGCTGCTGCACGGGCGGGGGAGCTCGGCGCCGGCGGGGGCGTGCCTGGGGCTCGCGGCGTCCGTGGCGCTCTTCCCGCTCGTCGTGCTGGTGGCGGTGCTGTTCCTGGCGGCCCGGTACCGGGACGTCCGGGACGCCGTGGTGGTCCTGGGCGGTGCGGGGCTCACCTGGCTGCTGGTGAACGGTCCCGCCCTGGTCGTGGACCGGGACGGCTGGTTCCGGAGGGCGGCCGAGGCGACGGAGCGGCCCGCGGACGGCTCGTCCCTGTGGGATGCGTGGGCGCGGGTCGGCGCGGTCCCGGGAGCTCCGCAGCCGCCCGAGCTCCTGGCCCTCGTGCTGGGCGCGGCGGCGGTGCTCGTGCTGACGCTGCTGAGCCGCCACGAGCCCGACGCGGTTCAGGTCTCCCTCCTGCTGCTGCTCGTGCTCGTGCTCACCGGGAGCGGCTACGGGACCGTCCACGCGCTGTGGCTCGCACCCCTCGTCGTGCTCGGCCGGGGCGGCCGGCCGGAGTTCGCGGCCTGGCAGCTGGTGGAGGTGCTGTGGTGGGCCACCCTGGTCCTCCCCGAGGCGTCGTGGCCGGCCCTGCCCGGAGCGTCCTCCTGGGACGCCCAGGACCTGCTCGCCGTGGTGCGGGTGCTGTTCCTGGTGTGGCTGCTCGTCGCGGTCGTCGTGGACGTGCTGCGAGGCCGCGGGGGCCCCCGGCTCGGGGCCGCCGATCCCGCGTGACCGGCGCCACCGTCCCGGAGCACGGCGCCTGCCGTAGGTTGGGGAGGGCGGCAGCGACGACAGCTCGGGAGGAGCGCCGGTGATCGAGATCGAGCACCTGACGAAGACCTACGGCGACCGCACGGCCGTGGACGACGTGAGCTTCACCGTGCGGCCCGGCCGGGTCACCGGCTTCCTCGGGCCCAACGGGGCCGGCAAGACGACCACGATGCGCCTCGTCGTCGGGCTGGAGAACCCGACGAGCGGACGGACCCGGGTCAACGGGAGGCCGTACGCCCGGCACCGGGCGCCGCTCACGGAGGTGGGCGTGCTCCTCGACGCGAAGGCCGTCCACCGCCGGCGCACCGCCCGGGCCCACCTCGCCGCGCTCGCGGCGACCCACGGCATCCCGCGCACCCGGATCGAGGAGGTCGTGGAGCTCACCGGTCTGGGCGCCGCCGTCGACCAGCGGGTCGGCGGGTACTCCCTCGGCATGGGACAGCGTCTGGGCATCGCCGCGGCGCTCCTGGGCGACCCCCGCACCGTCATCCTCGACGAGCCCGTCAACGGTCTCGACCCCGAGGGCGTCGTGTGGGTGCGCCACCTCGCCCAGTACCTCGCGGCCGAGGGGCGCACGGTCTTCCTCTCCTCCCACCTCATGTCCGAGATGGCCCGGACCGCCGACCACCTCGTCGTGATCGGCCGCGGGCGCATCCTCGCCGACGCCCCGATCGACCGGATCCTCGCCGGCGGCCGGACCCGCACGCGGGTCCGCAGCACCGACCGTGCGGGCCTGCTCCGCGCCCTGGAGCGCACGGGCGCGGAGGTGGCCGACCTCGACGACGACGGCGTGGTGGTCACGGGGCCGGAGCCGCGGCGGATCGCGGAGGCCGCGATGGCCGCGGGAGTGCTGGTCCACGAGCTCACGCCGCTGAGCGACACCCTCGAGGACGTGTACATGGCGATGACGCAGGACGAGGTGGAGTACCGCTCCGGGCCCGCCCCCCGCCCCGCCCCCTGGGCCGCGGCCCCCGCACGGAACGGAGACCGAGCATGAGCACCACCACCGCACCCCGCCCGGACGCCGCCGCGGGTCCTGGCGCCCCGGCCCGGATCCGGCTGACCTTCGCCGGTGTCCTGCGCTCCGAGTGGATCAAGTTCCGCTCCCTGCGCTCCAACTGGGTCCTCCTGGGCGTGGCCCTCCTGCTGGCCCTCGGCTTCGCGGCGCTCTCGGCGTCCAGCGCGCTGACGTTCGTGCGCGTGAGCGAGGAGGCGGCCCAGCAGCAGATCGACCAGGCGCTCGGCGGGCGCAGCGCCGAGGAGGCCGGCCTGACCGACGAGGAGCTCGAGCGGCAGAGGAACGAGCTGGTGGCCGAGCAGGACGCCCGGATGACCGGCGGCTCGGGGCCCGAGCTGCCCGAGGGCACGAGCTTCGGCGAGTACGTCGCCATGAACAGCGCCAACGGCGGCCTGCAGCTGGCGGTGCTGCTCGTGGGCGCGCTCGCGGTGCTGTTCATCGGCTCCGAGTACGCCACCGGCTCGATCCGCAGCACGATGACCGCCGTGCCGCGACGCACCCCCGCCCTGGTCGCCAAGGTCGTGGTGCTCTCCGCGGTCGGCCTGCTCTTCGGCGTGCTCAGCGCCACCGCCGCCCACCTGCTCGTCCAGCCGATCCTGGCCGTGGAGGACCTCGGCTACGACCTGTGGCAGGAGGCCGTGCTGCTCAACATCCTCGCCGTCGGGCTGTTCTACACGATCACCACGTGGATGGGCTTCGGGCTCGGGGCCCTGCTGAGGTCCACGACGTGGGGCGTGGTGGTCCTCGTGGTCCTGCTGTTCGTGCTGGAGATCGTGCTGTTCGTCCTGTCCTTCGACTGGCTGGACGACGTCCGCCCCTGGTCCCCGTCCTCCGCCGGGTCGGAGCTGACCACGATGTACCAGTCCGCGGACGCGGCGTTCGACCACGTGCAGTCGGGACTCGTCCACGCGGGCTGGGGCCTGCTCCTGGTGCTCGCCGGCATCCTGGCCACTCGCAGGCGCCCGCTCTGAGCGCCCTGCGCTCCAGGAGCCCCGGCCGCTCTACCATGTGAGGCCACGGGTCGCGCGACCGCCGGTCGCGCCCACGTCCCGGAAGGACGGGCTGTGCCGGGAGGAGGGGCTGTGCCGGGAGAACGGGTGTGGCAGGCCGGTCAGGTGCCGACCGGCCCGGAGACCCGTGCCCTGCGCCGCTCGCTGCTGGCCTGGCTCCTGGTCGTCGTGGCCCTCGTGACGGCCGTGACCTCGGCCCTGAACTGGGTCCTGGTGGACCGTGAGCCGGAGGACCCCGTGGCCGTCTGGCTGGCGGGCATCGAGGACGGGCGCTCGCGGCAGCTGCTCTCCCGGGCGGAGGCCGTCCGCACGCAGCCCTCCCTGGACGTGGTCCCCAACCGGGTCTACCGCAACGCGGCCGGCCGGATCAGCGGCCACGAGATCCTGGAGGTGCGCCGCAGCGGCACGCGTGCCGAGGTCCGTGCCCTTGTGTGGTGGGACGCGGACGAGCGGACGGGTGAGCGCCGGGAGGAGGTGCACACCTGGGGAGTGCACCAGGTGGAGCGCAGCGGTCCGTTCAACGACACGTGGGAGCTGGACTCCCCGGATGCCGCCCCGTTGTCGATCCACCTGCCGGCCACCCTGGACGAGATCTCGGTCAACGGGGAGAGCATCCGTATCGACGACGACCAGCGCGTGCCCGACCCGCGCGGACCGGGCGGCACGTGGCGGTTCGAGGCGCTGCCCGGCGACTACTCGGTCGGGCTGCCCGGCAACTCGTACTACCGGGCCGCGGGACCGCCCGTGCGGCTGAGCCTGCCCTTCCGGCACCCGCGGCCCGCCGACGCGGCCCTGCGACTCGAGCCCTCGCCCCGGATGTGGCGGGAGACCGAGGATCGGATCGGCGCGTGGCTGGAGGACTGCATGGACTCCGACGAGCTGGTCCCCGAGCGATGCCCCGGGTCGCAGCGGCACGTGGGCGAGCCGGGAGGATCCACCGGAACGGACGGGCCGTCGGGATCCGCCGGGACCGCGACGCAGCCGCCCGGCCCGGCGGGGACCGTGACGCCCGCACCGGAGCCGTCCGTCCCGGAGATCACCGCCGTGCGGTGGCAGCTGCTCTCGAGGCCTGCCCTCGTGCTGGTGTCCTCACCCGGTGACCCGCTGCGCTGGAACGCCGATCCCTACCGCCCGGCCGTGGCCGAGCTCAGCTACCGGGAGGACGGCGAGCCGGTCACCGAGCGCGTGGAGTTCCCCGTCACCGCGAGCGTGCGCTCCACGGGACAGACCGCCCGGATCGAGGTCGGTCCGCGGTAGCGGCCGCCGGGTCCGGGGTGCCCCGGACCCGGCGGCGCCCCAGCGCGCTCGTGACGCGCATCACCAGGACCCAGTAGGCGATCCCGGCGAGCAGCGAGGCGACCACGGCGAGAACCGGCGAGACCGGCACCAGGACCGGGTAGACCAGCCAGTGCGTGAGGTAGATGTACAGGGAGGCCGCGGCCAGCCACCCCGTGACGCGCCGCAGGCCGGCCGGGACGGGCAGCGCCGTCACCCACAGCAGGAGCAGGACGCCGGTGATCACGGTGACCTCGCGGACCGTGCTGTCGAAGTAGCCCGGCACGGTCAGGAGGGTCAGGAGGGTGACGAGCGAGCGCTCCAGAACCGTGCGGGCCCGGGCGGCCGCCCAGCCCAGTGCGAAGAGCCAGAACACCGGGGCGGGCTTCGGCAGGCCAGGGTCCACGATGTCGTACCGGCTGAGCAGCGCGACCGCCAGCAGGGCCAGCGGGAAGGCCAGCGGGAAGCGCCGTTCGGCGCGGTCGGCCCACGGCAGGGCCATGAGCGCCGTGACGGCCACGAGGACGTAGACGAGCATCTCGACGAACCAGAAGTGCCACTGGCTCGTCAGGTGCTGCGGTCCCACGATGCCGTTGAGCAGCAGGACGTTGGCGATCGTGTAGTCGTCGGTGAGCAGGTGCGCGACCCCGATGAACGCCACCGAGGGAACCACGATCCGCCCCAGGCTGCGCAGCTGGCGCCGCAGGCGCGGGAGCCGCTCGCCGTGGAGCTGGAAGCGGGCGAAGTTGTACCCGGCCACGGCGAAGAGCACGTGGGCGGTCTGGAACGTGAAGAGCTCCACGTGCGTGGTCACGATGAACACGATCGCCACCGCCCGGAGCACGATGCCGGTCTCCAGGAAGGAGGCGAACCGCCGCGGCGGGCGGGCGGCGCGCGGCGCGAGGTCGCGGACGGGGGTGAGGTGCCAGTCCGGCGGGAGGTGCCCGAGGGCCTGCTCCAGCCGGACGGAGGCCGCCACGTAGGACAGCGAGTCCCCGTCGAGGGAGACGAACGTGTCGTCGTCGCCGACGTCGGGGCGGTCGAGCACCTCGGCGAAGATCCGCCGGACGTCCTCGGGGCCCTCCGCCCGTCGCTCACGCGCCGGTTCCGCGACGTGGCGGACGGCGCCGAGCGCGGCGACGGCCGGGTAGTCGACCTTCCCCGTGCCCAGGCGGGGCAGCTGCTCGACCGCGTGCACCTCGACGGCCGGGCGCGGCAGCCCGATGCCGCCGGCCACGAGCTTGGCGAGCAGGGACGTGTCCTGCCCGCCCTCCGCGGCGACGACCAGCCGCTCGTCGGAGCCCGCGGCGGCCGCGGTCACGCCGAGCTCGGCGAGCATCTTCTCCACCTGGCCCAGGTCCACGCGAAGGCCCACGATCTTCACGAACCGGCTGCGCCGGCCGACGACCTCCCAGAGCCCGTCCGGGTGGCGGCGTGCGAGGTCCCCGGTGCGCAGCTCCTCGACGGTCCGCCCGGCGGCGAGGTCCTCGGGCCGCTCCGCGTAGCCGAGCATGACGTTGGGCCCGGTGTAGACGAGCTCGCCGTCCGGCAGGTCGTCCACGGGGTCGATGCGGAACGCGCCGCCGGGGATCGGCACCCCGATCGTCCCCGCCCGCTCCTCCGCGAGCTCCGGCGGGAGGTAGGCCATGCGGGAGGTGGCCTCCGTGGCCCCGTACATGACGAACAGGTCCCAGCCGCGGCGCCGGCCGGTCCTCGCCCAGTGGCGGACCTTCTCCGGCGCGAGCCGCCCGCCCGCCTGGGTCACGTACCGCAGGTGCGGCAGGTCCATCTCCTCGAACCCGACGCGCTCGAGCAGGTCGAAGGTGTACGGCACGGCCGCGAAGGACGTGGCCCGCCGCTCCCGGACGAGCTGCCAGAAACAGGGGTCGACGACGGAGAGGTCCGTGAGCACCAGGGCCGCCCCGCGCAGGAGGTGGCTGTTGACCACCGAGAGGCCGTAGCAGTAGGACATGGGCAGCGTCGTGGCGGCGCGGTCCTCCGGGCCGATCCCCAGGTACTCGGCGATGGCCGCGGCGTTGGCGTCCAGGTTCTCGTGGGAGAGCCGGACGAGCTTCGGGGAGCCGGTGGAGCCGGACGTGCTCAGCAGCAGGGCGAGGTCGGGGTGCAGGTCGTGGCGGGTGCCCGGGCGCCGCTCCTCGACGACGGGCGTCCCGTCCCCGGAGCGGAGCACGACGTCGGGGTCGTAGGCGCCCACGAGCGAGGCCACGGCGCCGGGCTTGTCCGCGGGGGCCAGGAGGATCGGGTGACCCGCCCTGAGGGCCGCGAGGTAGGCCACGAGCGAGTCGACGTCGTTGGACGCCGCGAGCACCACCAGCCGGCGCTCCGTGCCCAGCCGTGCGGCCACGTCGTCGACGCGCCCGGCGAGCTCCCGGTAGGTCAGGACGTGCTCGGCCGTGAGGACGGCGGGGCGGTCCCCGTGGCGCTCGAGGCCGGCCGCGAAGGCGAGCCGGGCGAGGTCAGGTTGGATCGTCACCGTGCCACCTTAAGGAAAACCGTTAACGAAGGAAAGTGTGACCTAATTCGTCGGACATGCGCGACCGCCGGTTGGACAGGCCGTCGGGGGAGCGCGGCGGCGGTGCGGTGACGGCCCGGTCGCCGACGAGCAGCGTGGGGGTGGTCCCGGCCGCGACCGTCACCGCCACCGGAGCTCCCACCGGGTGGCGCACGGTGTGGGGCTGCCAGGAGCGCAGGGTGCGCCCGGAGGCCAGCCGGACGTGGTGCAGCACGAACGCGCCGTGGTACTCGACCGCGCTCACCCGCGCGGTGGAGCCGGGGTCCGGGCGCAGCGCGACCTCGTGGGGCCGCAGCACGACGTCGACGTCGACGTCGCTGTCCGCCCATCCCGGCACGGTGGAGACGATGCCGATCTCGCACGTGAGCAGGGCGCGGTGGACGCGTGCCGGCAGGAAGTCGGCGTCCCCCATGAAGGAGGCCACGAACCGTGTGGCGGGCTGCTCGAAGACCCTCTCCGGCGTGTCGGCCTGTTCGATCACGCCGTCGTGCATCACGACCACCCGGTGCCCCACGGACAACGCCTCGGTCTGGTCGTGGGTGACGAGCACCGCGGTGGTCCCGGTCTCGGCCAGCGTCGCCACGGTGTCCCGGCGCACGTGGGCGCGCAGGGACTCGTCGAGGCTCGAGAACGGCTCGTCGAGGAGCACGACGGCGGGGCGGGGGGCCAGGGCCCGGGCCAGGGCCACACGCTGCTGCTCGCCGCCGGAGAGCTCGTGGGGATAGCGGTGCGCGAGGTGGCCCAGCCGCACGAGCTCGAGCACCTCGCCCACCCGGGCCCGCCGCTCGGCGCGCGGGAGCCGGTCCAGGCCGAAGGCCACGTTCTTGGCGACCGTCAGGTGCGGGAACAGGGCGTGGTCCTGGAAGACCAGGCCCACCCGCCGCCGCTCGGGCTCCCGGAACCGGTGCCGGTCCGCCACCACGTCCCCGGCGATGCGGATCGTGCCCTCGTCGGGCCGCTCGAGGCCGGCCACGAGGCGCAGCGTCGTGGACTTGCCGCAGCCCGAGGGGCCGATGAGCGTCACCAGCTCCCCGGGCGGGAGCGTCAGCTCCAGCCCGCGGACACCCACCGACGACCCGTAGAGCTTGTCCACGCCGTCGAGGACCAGGGCGGGCTCGGTCCCGCCGGTTCCGGACGCCGTCCGCGGGCTCCTGGTCTGCACTGTCATCGGGGTGCCTTTCCGCTGCGGTCGGCCCGGTGGGCCTGCCGGACGAGGACGAACACGGGCACGACCGCGGCCGCCACGATCACGAGCGCCGGCAGCGAGGCCTTCTGCCAGAAGTTCTCGCGCGCCAGTTCGTAGACCCACACCGACGCCGTGGTGAAGCCGAACGGGCGCAGCAGCAGCACGATGGGCAGCTCCTTGACGGCGTCGATCACCACGAGGACGAGGGCCGTGGCGACGCCCGGGCGGGCGATGGGCAGGTGCACGCGGGTGAGAATCCTCAGCGGGGACGCGCCGAGGCTCTGGGCGGAGTAGGTGACGGTGGGGGAGATCTTGGCGAGGCTCGCGTCCACCGCCTGGTAGGCCGGGGCGAGGAAGCGGATCACGTAGGCGTAGAGGATGCCGAGCACCGAGCCCGTCACCAGCAGCCCGGTGCCCCCCGGGACGCCCGCCCCTTCGAGCGCGGCGTCCAGCCCGGCGAACGCGAGGAGGACGCCGATGCCCACGACCGCGCCGGGAACGGCGTAGCCGAAGGTGGTGAGCTGAGCGGCGGAGGCCACCACACGCCCCCCGCCCATCCGCACCCCGTGCCCCACGACGAGCGAGAGCGCCACGCAGGCCACGGCGGCGATCCCGGCGACGACGAGGCTGTTGCCGAGGTACTGGGCGAAACGCGGGTCCGCGAGGGAGGCCGGGTTGCCGAGGGCCTCCTGGGCGGCCCACACGAGCAGCTGCAGGACGGGCACGATGAACCCGGCGGAGAGGGCGGAGAGGGCGAGCAGCGTGGCTCCCCACGCGCGCCACCCGGTGAGCCGGCGCGGCTGCAGGCCCTGGCCGCGGCCGCCCCGCTGGTGGAACCGGGCCCGGCCCCGGAGCAGCCGCTCGCCGGCCAGCACGGCCACGGCGAACAGCAGCACGAGCACGGCCAGCTGGGTGGCGGAGTGGAAGTCGAAGGTGCCCTTCCACACGAGGTAGACGCCCACGGAGACCGTCTTCACGTTGAAGTACTGCACCGTGGCGAAGTCGGTGAGGGTCTCCATCATCACGAGGGCCAGCCCCGCGGCGAGCGAGGGCCGGGCCAGGGGGACCAGGACCCGCCGGAGCGCGCGTCCCCGGCCGGCGCCCAGGGTCCGGGCGGCGTCGTAGGTGCCGGCCGTCTGCTCGACCAGCGCGGAGCGGGCCAGGAGGTAGACGTAGGGGTAGAGCGTCAGGGACATCACGAGCACCGCGGCCGGCAGCGAGCGGACCTCGGGAACCCACACGCCGGCGCCCAGGACGGAGCGCAGCCCCGCCTGCACCGGCCCGGCCACGTCGAAGACGGAGAGGAACACGAAGCCCAGGATGTAGGCCGGCATGGCCAGCGGCAGCACCAGCAGCCAGACCAGGACGTCCCGCAGCGGGAAGCGGAAGGCGGTCACGAGCCACGCGAGCCCACCGCCCACCAGGAGCGTGCCGGCCCCCACGCCCAGCATCAGCAGGAGCGTGGTGACCACCATCCGGCCCAGTCCGCGCGGCGGGGCCGCGGAGCCCAGGCTGCCCAGGCCGTCCACGACCACGGCCAGCACGGGGGTGGCCACGACCACGGCCACGAGGACGACGAGCGCCGACCACGCCGGGCGCCCGGATCCGGGCGCC
>NZ_JBISWL010000019.1:0-38660 GCF_044462265.1 Kocuria rhizosphaerae | reverse complement strand
GCGGTCGGCGGGCCGGTGTCCTCGTGGCCGCGAGGACGGCGGGTCCGGTCACTGGTATCCGGCTTCGGCCAGCAGGTCGATGGCCTCGGCGTTGAGGTCCCCGTAGGCCTCGGCGTTCAGGGGCATCCGCTCGAACTCCCCGAAGCCCGCGATCACGGGTTCGGGCTCGACCGCGGGGTTGACGGGGAACTCGTGGTTGGCGTCCACGAACGAGTTCTGTCCGTCGGTCGCGAGCCACTCGATGAGCCGCTGGGCGTCCTCGGCGTTGTCGGAACCCTCCACCACGCCGGCCCCCGAGATGTTCACGTGCGTGCCGGCGCCGTCCTGGCTGGCCCAGAACAGGTCGACGTTCAGGTCCGGGTTCTCCTCGAGGGTGCGTGCCAGATAGTAGTGGTTGTTGATGCCCACGTCGCACGTCCCGGCGTCGATCGCCTCGAGCAGCAGGATGTCGTTGCTCATGATCTGCACGTCGTTCTCGACCCACCCCTCGACGATCTCGAGTGCCCGCTCCCGGCCGTGCAGGTCGATCAGGCTCGCCACGAGGGACTGGGTGTAGGCCGACGTGGCGTCCCGCATGCACAGCCGGCCCTGCCACTTCGGGTCGGCCAGCCCCGCGTAGGTCTCCTGGGTGTCGAACTCCCCGGGGTCGACGTTGTCGGGGTTGTAGGTGACGGTGCGCGCGCGCATCGCCAGGCCGAACCACCGGCCCTGGGGGTCGCGCAGGTCCTCGGGGACAGCTTCCTGGAGGGCCGCGGAGTCCAGGGCGGCCAGCTCGTCCTGCCGGGCGGCGTTCCAGAGGTTGCCCGCGTCCACGGTCATGAACACGTCCGCCGGGGTGTCCTCGCCCTCGGCCTTGAGCCGCTCGAGGAGCTCCGCGTCGTCGCCCGTGATGAACTCGACGCTGATGCCGGTCTCGTCCGTGAACTCCCCGAAGGCCCCCTCCAGGTCGTAGTGCCGCGCCGAGTAGATCTGCAGGTCGGCGGGCTGGTTGCCCAGGCCGAGCACCCCGCAGCCCGTGAGCACGGCCGTCAGGGCCGTGAGTATTCCGGTGGTGGCATACAGGGAACGACGGCGCATCGGGGCCTCTCCTCACGCGCGGCATGTCGACGGCCGCGGAACGGCGATTTGGTGAGGAAAGCGTAACCTAATCCGCGACGGCGGCGTGCCGGGGGTCGGGGGGCCCCCGGCGGGCCCTAGGATGCCCGCCCGGAACAACGCCCACGGCCCGGCCGTTGACATTCTCGGGACGTCCCGCTGTGGACACCCGCCGATCCCGCTCCTGAGAAAGGACCACCGTGGCTCCCGAGCCCGAGTACTACCGTCCCGTCCCGCTCGACGACGACCCCGGCCGCGCCGGGCGCTTCGGGGCGCCCGCCCCCGGATTCCCGGCCGCCGGCGGCCCCTACGGCGGCCCGCGGTCCGGTCCGTACGGTGCCCCGTACGCGGTGCCCCGCCCCCTCGTGGGGGGCCGGTCGCTCCTCCTGGCCTACGTTCTGTGGCTCCTCCTGGGCTGGCTGGGTGTGCACAAGTTCTACCTCCGCCAGCCCGTGTGGGGCCTGATCTACCTGTTCCTGGGCGCGATCGGCTGGAGCACCGTGGGCGCCGGGATCGGACTGCTGTTCCTGATCCCGTGGGCGCTGCTGATGTTCCTGGACGTCTTCACCATGCCCTTCCGCACCGCACTGGTGAACGCCTCGATCGCCCGGGACGCCCGCCGCCCCTGAGCCCCGGTCCCTGGTCCCTGGTCCCTGGTCCGGCCACCGGGTCCTGCGCCCGGATCCGTGCCGGTCGCCGGTTCGGCCGCCGGGTCCGGGTGTAGTAGTGTGGTGAGGTCTGTGTGCCCGCCGCCCCACGTGCGGCGCCGGCGCACGGGCAGCGCACAGAACCTCCTGCTGCGGAAGGACCGCAGCCGCTCAGCCCGAAGGAGGTGGGTTCTTTCCATGCGTGAATACGAACTGATGGTCATCATCAACCCCGAGGTCGAGGACCGTGCCGTCGACCCGACGCTCAAGAAGTTCCTCGAGGTCGTCACCAAGGACAACGGCACCGTCGACAACGTCGACGTCTGGGGCCGCCGTCGTCTCGCCTACGAGATCCAGAAGAAGTCCGAGGGCATCTACGCCGTGGTGAACTTCACCGCGACCCCGCAGACCGCTCAGGAGCTCGACCGCGTGCTGAACCTCAACGAGGCGATCATGCGCACCAAGATCATCCGCCCGGAAGAGCAGAAGATCTCCGCCGAGTAAGGACGGTCCGGCCGATCGCCGGACGTGCCCGCCCGGGCGCCCCGGTGAGATGCTGAGAATCCCAGTACGTTCCCGTACGACCGCGAGCTTTTCCGACCCGGGAGGTCCACATGGCCGGTGACACCGTCATCACCGTAATCGGCAACCTGACCGCCGACCCCGAGCTGCGCTTCACCCCCTCGGGTGCCGCCGTGGCCAACTTCACGGTGGCCTCGACGCCCCGCACCTTCGACCGCCAGTCCAACGAGTGGAAGGACGGGGAGACCCTGTTCCTCCGCTGCTCGGTCTGGCGCGAGGCGGCAGAGAACGTGGCGGAGTCCCTCCAGAAGGGCATGCGCGTCATCGTCCAGGGCCGGCTCAAGTCGCGCTCGTACGAGACGAAGGAGGGCGAGCGCCGCACCGTGACGGAGCTCGACGTCGACGAGGTCGGTCCCTCGCTGCGCTACGCGTCGGCCAAGGTCAACCGCAACGCCCGTTCCGGCGGGCAGGGCGGCGGCTTCGGCGGCGGCCAGCAGACCGGCGGCTTCGGCGGCGGGGCACCGGCCGGGCAGGGCGGCGGATTCGGGGGCGACTCCGGGTTCGGCGGCCAGCAGGGCGGCGGCTTCGGCGGCGGGGCACCGGCCGGTCAGGGCGGACGCGGCGGCGGGCGCCCGGCGCCCCAGGCGGCTCCGCAGAACGACCCGTGGAGCCAGTCCGCCGGCGGCAACTACGACTGGGGCGGCGGCCAGGACGACGAACCGCCGTTCTAGACCGCCCCGCACTTCCCGAACATCCACCCCATCCCGCGGTGACCAGCCGCGGGCTCCACTTGAAGGACAAGGAGCACCACGATGGCCAAGGCTGAACTCCGTAAGCCCAAACCAAAGCAGAACCCGCTCAAGGCTGCCAAAGTCACCGAGATCGACTACAAGGACGTCGCGCTGCTGCGCAAGTTCATCTCCGATCGCGGCAAGATCCGTGCCCGTCGTGTCACCGGCGTGACCGTGCAGGAGCAGCGCAAGATCGCCCTGGCGATCAAGAACGCCCGTGAAGTCGCGCTGCTGCCCTACTCCGGCGCCGGCCGCTGACCAGAGAGGACACAGACTCATGGCAAAGATCATCCTGACGACCGAGGTCACCGGCCTCGGCGCCGCCGGTGACGTGGTCGAGGTCAAGAACGGGTACGCCCGCAACTACCTCCTCCCGCGCGGCTTCGCCACCCCGTGGACCCGCGGCGGCGAGAAGCAGATCGAGAGCATCAAGGCCGCCCGCGCCGCCCGCGAGGTCGCCTCGCTCGAGGACGCCCAGGCCCTGGCCCAGAAGCTGACCTCCGCCACCGTGACCATCCCGGTCAAGGCCGGCGCCGAGGGCCGCCTCTTCGGCACCGTCAAGGCCGAGGACGTCGCCCGGGCCGTCGAGGCCGCCGGCCTCGGCGCCGTGGACAAGCGCAAGGTCGAGCTGAACCAGCACATCAAGACCACCGGTGTGTACCAGGCCTCCGTGCGCCTGCACGAGGACGTCAACGCGAACGTCGAGTTCGAGGTCGTCCCCGCCTGACCGGTTCCCGACCGGTACGAGAAGGCCCCCGCGGTGCGCCGCGGGGGCCTTCCGCGTGTCCGGCGGTTCCGGACGGCGGCTCCCCTCGCGGGCTCCCGGACCGCCGGCCTCAGCGCGGGCGGCGGACCTCGACGACGACGTCGAGCGCGGTCGGGGTGGTCGGCACCTCCTCGGCGCGCAGCAGCTCGAGGTCCGTGCCGTCGAGCGCGTCGACGGTCTCGGTGAGGGTCGGGCGGGGCACGGACGGCGGCGGTCCCTCCGTGCTGCCGGGGGCGTGGGTGATCCACAGCAGCCGGCCGCCGGGGCGGAGCCAGCCGCCGGCCCGGGCCAGCAGCCCGACGTCGTCCTGGAGATGGACGGCCAGGACGAGGTCGAAGCGCTCCGGCACCACGTCCGGGCCGGAGCGCTGCTCCTGGCCGGGACTCCACGTCCGGAGGTCGGCGACCAGGGCACGTCCGGGCAGCCCGCGCTCGGCGAGGGCGCGTTCGACGATGCGCACCGCGCTGGGGGCGTAGTCCACGGCCGTGGGGACGAGACCGGCCGCGGCGAGGGCCAGCGTGTGGCGGCCGGCACCCGCGCCGAGGTCGAGGGCCGTGGGTGTGCGGCCGGTCCGTTCCCGGGCCGTGCGCTCCAGCAGGGCGAGGACCTCCGGGTGCGGGCGCGCGCCGTCGGGGGAGGACTCCCCGGAGGCGTAGCGCTCCTCCCACCGGCGCTGGGTGTCGTCCACGGGGTCCTCCTCGAGGGTCGGGGCGGTCGTCCAGGGGCCCGTCAGCCGGCGCGGCGCGGGCGTAGAGCGGCCCGGGGGAGAATGGGGTCATGCCGTCCTCGATGCCCCGTGTCACGCCGTACGCCCTGTTCTGGTTCGGCGTGGGCTGTCTCCTGCTCACCGTACTGGCTTTCGTCGCCGCGTTCCTCGGCGGGAACGCGGCGGGCGCCCAGACGTCCATGACGGTGTTCGTGGTGGGGTTCCTCGTGGCGACCGTCTCGGCGACGGTGACCGCCGTCGTGGCGATCGCCGGGGCGGTGGCCTTCGCCCCCGCCCGGATCCGGTTCCTGGTGCTGCTGCTGCTCTCCGTGCTCCTGCACTCGCTGCTGTGGGTCGGGCTGATCGCCTCGGTGGTCTGAGGCCCGCCCGGTCCGGGCAGGCCGCCGCCACGGTACGGTACACGGTCCTCCGGCCCGGGCAGGGAGCACAGCCGCGCGCAGCCGTTCTGTGGATGACACCGGTGTTGTCCGCACCCTCGCTGCACAGGCTGTGCACGGACATCATTCCATGTCAGAGCGGATCTACGGCGTGCCTGTGGACAAGTTTCCACAGGGTTTCCCCCAACCTGTGCACAGCCGTCCACGGCGTTTTCCACCGGTTGTCCACAGGCGTGGACAGCGTGCGGGGCTGCCGGCGCCGCGTCCGGCCTCAGGGCGCCCGCTGGCCTTCTCTCCGTGCTTCTCTCCGGCCTTCTTCCCGGGCTCCTGGCCGGGGTCCCGACCATGCCGTCCTCCAGGCGTCATCTCGGCCATCCGTCCGTGCTCCTTTCCATTCGGGGCAGGTCCTGCGAGGCTCGGGTCAGAAGTCCCGTGCACGGGTCCACCGTCCCGAGCCCGTTCGGGCGGCCGGCGGGGCCCGGGGAGGAGCAGCGCATGACCGGACCGACGCGCGTGGCGCTGGCCCTGGGCAGCGGCGGCGCCCGGGGCTACGCGCACATCGGCGTGATCGAGGTCCTGCAGGAGCGCGGCTACGAGATCGTCGCCGTCGCGGGCAGCTCCATGGGCGCGCTCGTGGGCGGGCTGCATGCCGCGGACCGGCTCGACCCGTACGCCGAGTGGGCGCGGGGACTGACCCAGCGGGACGTCCTCCGACTGCTGGACCCGTCTCCCACCGCCCCCGGGGTGATCCGGGCCGAGAAGATCATGGCCAAGGTGCGGGAGGTGCTCGACGGCGTGCTCATCGAGGACCTGCCCATCCCGTTCACCGCGGTGGCCACGGACCTGCTCGCGCGCAAGGAGGTCTGGTTCCAGGAGGGCCCGGTGGACGCGGCCGTCCGGGCGTCCATCGCGCTCCCGAGCATCATCACCCCGGTCATGATCAACGGCCGGCTTCTGGCGGACGGCGGCATCCTGAACCCGGTGCCCATCGCCGCGACGGTCGCCGCCCGGGCCGACGTCACCGTGGCGGTGTCCCTCTCCGGGGAGCAGCCGCCGGGGGAGGGGCGGGCTCCCACGCATGAGACGGCCGCGGCGCGGCCCGCGGAGGAGTGGGCGGAGCGCTTCCGGCGCAGCACCTCCTTCGTGCTGGACCGCGAGCTGGCACGCACCCTCGTGGAGCGGTTCGCGGACGGCCTGGGCCGCGGCGACCGCGCCGCGCGGGAGGCCGGTGAGAAGAGCGGGACCCTCCAGGAGGCCGAGGAGGAGGCCGAGGCGATCGCCGAGGACGCCCTCGGCGCCCTCCCCGCGGGCCTGCGCACGTTCGACGTCATGCAGATGTCCCTCGAGGTGCTCCAGTCGATGCTGCTGCGCTACCGGCTGGCCGGCTACCCGCCCGACCTGCTGATCACCGTGCCCAAGCGGGCCGGCCGTCTGCTGGACTTCCACCGCGCCGGGGAGCTCATCGCGCTCGGCCGGCGGAGCACCGAGGAGGCCCTCGGCCGTGCCGGCGACTTCCCGTCGCCGCGGCCGTAGGCGACGGACCCGTGGNTGGAGGCGGGGACCGTGGTCCCCGCCTCCACGATGCCCGTGTCACTCCGCCCGTGGCACCACCGGGGACGCTTCGTGCGGGGACTCCGGAATCCTCCGGCCCATGATGGTGCTCCGGTCGGCGTGGGGACGTGCCGCGCCGACCTGCGCGGACAGGTCGACTTCAGGTGCCGCCCCACAGCACCGGACCAGCACCACCGTCAGTCACCCTTCTGGGCGAGCCCGACCGCCGAGCCGTGCGGGGCGCCTTCGTCCCCGCCGTGGCGGGCCGGTTCCGCCCGTGAGGCCCGACGGGCGTGCACCGGCGGCAGCTCTCCGACGGGGCCGGCCACGCCCCACATTAAGTAAAAATTATACCTTGCATCAGAAAACACCGCTGGAGTTGAAGGTATGGCCTGGGTCACACTGGATCAACCGGCATGGCAACTGTTGAGAGTTGCAACCGTTCGGTGGCCGGCGTCCCGGACGCCGCCCCCTCACGAAAGGTGTTCTCATGAGACTTCGCATCCTGACCGTCACCACGGTCTCGGCGCTGGCGCTGACCATGACGGCCTGCGGGCCCGGCGGTGGTGGCGGCGACGCCGCGGACTACCCCTCGCGCGACATCGAGATGCTCGTGGGCTTCGGCGCGGGCGGACTCAACGACGCGACCGCGCGGCGGTTCGCGGCCTCCCTGGAGGAGGAGCTGGGCGAGAACGTGCTGGTCGTCAACAGGCCCGGCGGCGGCGGGGTGCTGGCCTCCACGGAGGGCGCCAACGCCGCTCCCGACGGCTACACCCTGCTCTTCGCACCCACGGGGGCCTTCACCTCCGGCATGCTCCAGCAGCAGGTCTCCTACGACTTCTCCGACTTCCGCTCGATCCAGCCGGTGGCGGAGAACGGGTTCCTGATCGCCGTCCCGGCGGATTCGCCGTTCCGGACACTGGCGGACCTGGAGAACGCCGAAGGGCGCCTGACGTACTCGAACTTCGGGATCGGGCACCCGACGCACCTGGTCGGGGCCGCGATCGCGGAGCGCTCCGGCATCGACGCCGAGGCCATCTCCTACGACAGCTCCCCGGACGGACTCCAGGCGATCGTGAACGGCGCCGTGGACTTCGGCGTCCAGGACGTCAACAGCACGGTGCTGGCCCGCCTGGAGTCGGGGGAGCTCCGCCCCCTGGCGATCAGTTCCCAGGAACGCCTCCCGGCCCTGCCGGACGCGCCGACGGTCGTGGAGGAGGGCTTCGAGAACGCGACGTTCACCGGATCCCAGGCACTGGCCGTCCCGGCGGAGACTCCCGAGGAGATCGTCGGGATCCTCGAGGAGGCGGCCTCCGCCGCCGTCGAGGACCCGGAGTTCACCGAGTTCCTGGAGTCGAACGCGCAGACCGTCCCCGACGTGGACGGAGCGGCGTGGTTCGAGGAGCACCTTCCCGCGGAGCGGGACCGGTTCGAGGAGATGTATGAGCGCCTTGGCATCGGCGAGTAGGCACGGCACCGGCGAGGATCCGGAGCAGACCGTGGTTCCCGAGGAGTACGAGGGTCCGGCGGCGCCCGACGAAGGCCCGCGGGACAGGATCTCGCCGCTGCTGATCCTGGGGGTGGCCGTCTTCGCGATCGTGGAGGCGCTGCGGCTGGGCGTGGGCGACTTCTCCCGCCCGGGACCGGGCCTGTGGCCGCTGCTGGTGGCCGGCACGGCGGCGGCCCTCACCCCGGTGATCTTCGTGGTCGGGCAGCGGTTCTCCGTTCCCGAGCGGTCGGGCCTGCTGCGGGTCGTGGTCATCCTGGCCGCCCTGTGGCTGTTCGTGGTGGCCTACCCGTGGATGGGCTTCGTCGGGGCGGGGGCCCTCATGGTCTTCCTCGTGACGCGGGTCGCCGCACGCGAGGGCTGGGTGGCCTCCCTGCTCCTCTCGGCCCTGGCCCCCGCCGCGGCGTACGTGCTCTTCGGCACGCTGCTCGGCGTCAACCTGCGGCTCTTCTGACCGACCCTTCTCCGGACAAAGGACTCACCATGGACATCCTCCAGGGTCTGGCCGGCGGCTTCACCGTCGCCCTGGACCCGATGAACCTGCTGTTCGTGTTCATCGGCGTCACCATCGGCACCCTCATCGGACTTCTCCCCGGGCTGGGCCCGGTGGCCACGATCGCGCTCCTGCTGCCGCTGACGTTCAACCTCGAACCCGCCCCCGCGATCATGATGCTCGCGGGCATCTACTACGGATCGATGTACGGCGGGCGGATCCCGGCGATCCTGCTCCGCCTGCCCGGGGACGCGTCCTCGGTCGTGACCACCTTCGACGGCTACCCGCTCGCCCAGCAGGGCAGGGCGGGCTCGGCCCTGGGCATCACGGCCATCGGGTCCTTCCTCGGCGGCACCGTGGCGATCATCGGCCTGACGGTCCTGGCCCCGACCCTCGCCCAGGTCGCCGGGGGCATCGGCTCACCGGACATGTTCGCCCTGGCCGGTCTGGGCATGCTCATGATCGCCTTCATCGGCTCCGGCTCGAAGACCAAGGCCCTGGCCGCGGCCGCCCTGGGCATCCTCGTGGCGGTGGTCGGGCTGGACCCGGTGACCGCGGACCCGCGGATGACCTTCGGGAACTTCCAGCTGATCGCAGGCGTCCACATCGTGGCGATCGCCGTGGGCCTGTTCGGGATCGGGGAGATCCTGCACAACGCCGAGGGCGGCTTCTACGCCGGGCTGAAGAAGGCCGGGCTGAGCAACGTCCTGCCCACCCGGGCCGACTGGCTCACGAGCCGCCTGGCGATCCTGCGCGGGTCGATCATCGGCTTCTTCATCGGCATCATCCCCGGCGGCGGCGGCACGATCTCCTCGGTGCTGGCCTACGGGGTGGAGCGGCGCTTCTCCAAGCACCCGGAGAAGTTCGGCAAGGGCGCGATCGACGGCCTGGCCGCCACGGAGACCGCCGACAACGCGTCCTCGAACTCCGCGTTCATCCCGCTGCTCACCCTGGGCATCCCGCCCAACCCCGTGCTGGCACTGATCTTCGGCGCGCTGCTGCTGCACAACATCACGCCCGGTCCGGGGATGATCGACGAGCGGCCCGACGTGTTCTGGGGCGTGATCGCCTCGATGTACATCGGCAACGTCATGCTGATCATCCTCAACCTGCCGCTGATCGGCCTGTTCGTGAAGCTGCTGCGGGTCCGCGGAGCCGTGATGGCCCCGATCATCCTCGTCGTGGCCGTCGCCGGGGTCTACAGCGTGCGCAACTCCATGTTCGACGTGGGCATGTGCGTGGCCTTCGGCGTCGTCGGCTACGTCCTGCGCAAGTTCAACTACGACCTCGGCCCGTTCATCCTCGGGTTCATCCTCGGACCGATCCTGGAGCAGCACTTCCGCCGCTCCATGGCCCTGTCCGACGGCAGCCTGGGCATCTTCTTCGACCGCCCGCTGCCGCTGATCGCGATGGCCGTCGTGGTCGCGGGGCTCGTCTGGTACGTCGTCGACCGCCGGCGCGCGGCCCACCGCCTCGCCGGCCGGGTCGCCGCCGAGACCGAGCCCGCGCCCGTCGACACCTCCACCCGGGACTGAGCCGTGCGGTTCTCACGGGCCGGGCGCGGACCGCTCCTCCGTGCGCAGACGCTGCAGGAAGTCCACCGCCTCCCGCACCCGGCGGGCGGCCCGGTGGCCCGGCGGAAGGACCGCGACGATCGGGTTGTCCGGGATGTCGTCGGCGATGGGCACGTACGCGACCCGCAGGGCGTCGTAGGTGACGTCGGTCCGGGGGACCGTGTTGACGAAGGAGTAGCCGAGACCGCGGGCCACCATCGAGCGGATGGTCTCCATGTTGCTGCTGGTCCAGCGGAGCTGGGGATTCAGCCCGTGCGCCCGGATGATCGCCAGGACCCGCTCCACCGTGGGCGGGACGTCCAGGAGGATCAGCGGCTCCTCGACGACGTCGGCCAGGAAGATCTCCTGGGCCCCGGCCATGCGGTGGTCGGCGGGGAGGAGCAGGTGCTGCTGCACGTCGGCGACCTCCACGGCCTCGAGGTCCGGGTCGCGCTGCATCGCGTACATCAGCGCGAGGTCCAGCCTGCCGCCCCGCACCGCCTCCTGGACGGCCGCCGGCGAGTCCTCGACCACTCGGACGTCCACGAGCGGGTGGTTGCGCACGAAGTGCTCGACCAGCGGCGGGACCATCCGCGGGGACACGGTGAGGGTGGACCCGATGCGCAGCGGCCCCCGGAGGTCCTCGTAGCCGCCCACCACGGTGTCCTCGACCTCGTCGACCAGCTGCAGGATCTGCCGCGCATGGCGGGCGAGGTCGGACCCGGCCGGGGTGGGGACCATCCGCTTGGACTGCGCACGGAGGAACAGCTCCACGCCCAGGGACTTCTCGAGCTGTCCCACGGCCATGGACACGGCCGCCTGGGAGATGTGGTGGGCCTTCGCCGCGGCGGTCACCGACCCGTGGTCCACCACGGCCATGAAGTACTGCAGCTGGCGCAGCGTGAATTCGGCCACGACTTCTCCTGACGGTCGGCGCGACGACGTCGAGCACCCAGACTATGCCCCGCCCGGGGCCCCGGAACCACACCCCGAACACGAAGGAGCCCGGACCATGACCACCGCAGCGACCCAGGACCACAGGCCCCCGTACGTCGTCGCCCTCGGCACCGCGGGCGGCCCGCGGTGGTGGAAGGACCCGGAGACCGGGCAGGCCTGCGAGCGGACCGGCATCGCCACGGCCGTCGTGGTCGACGACGGCTTCTACCTGGTGGACTGCGGGCACGGGGTCGGCCGCCGGCTGAGCCAGTCGGGCCTCGAGATCTCCGACCTGCGGGGCATCTTCCTCACCCACCTGCACTCGGACCACACCGTGGATCTCGGCAGCCTGGCCGTCTTCGGCCTCTATGAGCTCCAGGCCCGGCTCGGCGACCCCGTGCCGATCGTCGGCCCGGGCAACCGCGGCATGCTCCCGGCCGTCTCGCCCCGCGCCGTCGTCCCGCCGACCCCGCTGGCCCCGGACTGCCCCACACCGGGCACGCGCGAGATGTTCGAGCAGCTCATGCGCGCCCACGCCACGGACCTCAACGACCGCATCATCGACAGCCTCCGCCCCTCGCCGATGGACCTCTTCGAGGCCCGGGACATCGTCGTCCCCGAAGGCATCGGCTACCACCCCAACGACAATCCGACACCGGACATGGAGCCGTTCGTCGTCCACGAGGACGAGGCGGTCACCGTGTCGGCCATCCTCGTCGAGCACCCGCCGATGGCTCCGGCCTTCGGGTTCCGGTTCGAGACGGCGGCAGGGTCGGTGACGTTCTCGGGCGACACCGCGTTCACGCCGAACATGATCCGCCTGGCCCGGGGCACCGATCTGCTGCTGCACGAGGCCATCGACTTCGACTACATCGAGCGACTCTACGGCGGCAGGCCCGACGAGGTCTCGCGGGCCTCGCGGGACCACCACCACAAGTCCCACACCAGCGTCCGCGACGCCGCCCGCGTGGCCCAGGAGGCCGGTGCCCGCCGGCTGGCCCTGCACCACCTGGTGCCCGGCACGGCCACCGACAGGACCTGGGAGGAGGCGGCGGCCCACTTCGACGGGATCTTCCACCTCCCCGCCGACCTCGACGTCATCGAGTTCGGCCGTGACGCGGCGACGTCCGCCGGAACGGCGGCGCCGGAGCAGGCGGCGCGCTGAGGGTCGTCCTCGACGGACACGACGCCGCTCCCGGTCCACCCGGGGGCGGCGTCCTGCTGGGCCCGGCGCTCGCGGAGCCGGCCGCCGGAGCAGAGCTCTTGACGTCCGGGGAGATGACCGTCACACTAGATCATATACGATTTCGTACATGAGAGGACGGCCATGACCATGCCTGTCGAGGTGACGCCGCGACGCCGGGAGGGCTCGACGGCCAGCAAGTCCCAGCAGGCGTACGAGATCCTGCATGCCCGCATCACCGGCGGAGACCTGGCCCCGGGCTACCGCCTGGTGCTCAGCAGTCTCGCCGCAGACCTGGGGGTCAGCACGGTCCCGGTCCGGGAGGCCGTCCGCCGGCTCGAGGCCGAGGGGCTCGTGACGTTCGAGAAGAACGTGGGGGCCAAGGTCGCGGCCGTGGACACCACCCTGTACCTGCACACCATGCAGACCCTGGCGGTCATCGAAGGGGCGGCCACGGCGCTGGCGGCCCCGCTGCTGTCGCCGGAGGACGTGGCGGAGGCGCGTGAGCTCAACCGGGCGCTCCGGGACTGCCTCGAGGACTTCGACCCGCGGCGGTTCACCGAGCTGAACAACCGGTTCCACGCGGTGCTGTACGACCGGTGTCCGAACCCGCACATCCTCGACCTGGTCCACCGGGGCTGGAACCGGCTCAACGCGATCCGGTCCTCGAGCTTCCAGCACATCCCCGGCCGCGCCCACCGCTCCGTCGAGGAGCACGACGTGCTCCTGGACCTGATCGGCGAGCGGGCCGAACCGCGCCGTGTCGAGGACGCGGCCAGGGCCCACCGCATGGCCACGCTCAACGCCTATCTCGAGGCCGCGGGGCAACCGCCCAGCCTCATCTGAACCATCCGCACGACAGAGCACCCACCGTCCACCACCACCGGCCAGGGACGCCCCCGGCCGGCCCCGACGCCTGAGAAAGGACCGTCATGGAAACCAGCACGTCGCCCGTCACGGCCGCGCACTTCGTCCCCCAGGACCTGCCGACCCATCTGCAGCACTACATCGGGGGCTCGTTCGTCGACTCCGTCGGCGGGGAGACCTTCGAGGTCCTCGACCCCGTCTCCAACCAGCCCTACTGCACCGCGGCGGCGGGCCGGCAGGCCGACGTCGACGCCGCGGTGGCCGCCGCCAAGGAGGCCTTCGACAACGGGCCGTGGCCGCACATGCTGCCCCGGCAGCGGGCCCGGGTGCTGAACCGGATCGCGGACGCGGTCGAGGCGCAGGAGGACCGGCTGGCCGAGATGGAGACCTTCGACACCGGCCTGCCCATCTCCCAGTCCCGGGGCCAGGCGCAGCGGGCGGCCGAGAACTTCCGGTTCTTCGCGGACCTGATCGTCGCCCAGCACGACAACGCCTTCAAGGTCCCCGGCTCCCAGCTGAACTACGTCAACCGCAAGCCGATCGGTGTCGCCGGGCTGATCACCCCGTGGAACACCCCCTTCATGCTCGAGTCCTGGAAGCTCGCCCCGGCGATCGCCTCCGGGTGCACCGTGGTCCTGAAGCCGGCCGAGTTCACGCCCCTGTCCGCGTCCCTGTGGGCGGGCATCTTCGAGGAGGCCGGCCTGCCGGCCGGGGTGTTCAACCTCGTCAACGGCTTCGGGGAGTCCGCCGGCGACGCGCTGGTCAAGCACCCCGACGTCCCGCTGATCTCCTTCACCGGGGAGTCGACCACCGGGCAGGTCATCTACGCCAACTGCGCGGCGCACCTCAAGGGCATGTCCATGGAGCTGGGCGGTAAGTCCCCGGCGATCGTCTTCGCCGACGCCGACTTCGACGCCGCCATCGACTCGACGCTCTTCGGGGTGTTCTCCCTCAACGGCGAACGGTGCACGGCCGGCTCACGCATCCTCGTCCAGCGCGAGATCTACGACCGGTTCTGCGAGGTCTACGCCGCCCGGGCGAAGACCATCACGGTCGGGGACCCGCACGACCCCGAGACCCAGGTCGGGGCGCTCGTGCACCCCGAGCACTACGAGAAGGTCATGGGCTACGTCGAGATCGGCAAGTCCGAGGCCCGGCTGCTGGCCGGCGGCGGACGGCCGGAGACGCTGCCCGCCGGTCAGGAGAACGGCTCCTACGTGGCTCCGACCGTGTTCGCCGACGTCGCCGCCGACGCGCGGATCTTCCAGGAGGAGATCTTCGGCCCGGTCGTGGCCATCACCCCCTTCGACACAGACGAGGAGGCGCTGGAGCTGGCCAACAACACCAGGTACGGACTGGCCGCCTACGTGTGGACCTCGGACCTGCAGCGGGCCCACACCTTCGCGCAGAACGTCGAGGCGGGCATGGTGTGGCTCAACTCCCACAACGTGCGCGACCTGCGGTCCCCCTTCGGCGGGGTGAAGGCCTCCGGCCTCGGGCAGGAGGGCGGCTACCGCTCGATCGACTTCTACACCGACCAGCAGGCCGTGCACATCACCCTCGGGGACGTGCACACCCCGAAGTTCGGCCGCGACGACGCCGCTGCCACCGACTACTGACCCCCGGGCCCCACCGCCCCGACCGACCACTCGACGAGGAGTTCCCCATGAGCACCCACAGCCCCGCCATCCCCAGGCCGACCGTTCCCCCGCCCGACATCGTGCGCTGCGCCTACATGGAGCTGGTGGTCACCGATCTGCAGCGCTCCCGCGAGTTCTACGTGGACCTGCTGGGCCTGGCCGTGACCGAGGAGGACGGGACCACGATCTACCTCCGCTCCCTGGAGGAGTTCATCCACCACAACCTGGTCCTGCGCCAGGGGCCCGTGGCCGCCGCGGCAGCCTTCTCCTACCGGGTCCGCACCCCCGAGGACGTCGACCGGGCCGAGGCCTACTACCGGGAGCTCGGCTGCCGGACGGAGCGCCGGAAGGAGGGCTTCGTGAAGGGCGTCGGCGACTCCGTGCGCGTCGAGGACCCGCTGGGCTTCCCGTACGAGTTCTTCTACGAGGTCGAGCACGTCGAGCGGCTGAACTGGCGCTACGAGCTCCACGGCCCCGGGGCGCTGGTGCGCCTGGACCACTTCAACCAGGTCACCCCCGACGTGGACCGGGGCCGGACGTACCTCGAGAACCTCGGGTTCCGGGTCACGGAGGACATCAAGGATTCCGACGGCGTGACCTACGCGGCCTGGGCCGCGCGGAAGTCCACCGTCCACGACACCGCCCTGACCGGCGGCAAGGGCCCGCGCCTGCACCACATGGCGTTCTCCACCCACGAGAAGCACAACGTCCTCTACATCTGCGACAAGATGGGCGCCCTGCGCCTGTCCGACCGGATCGAGCGGGGACCCGGCCGGCACGGGGTCTCCAACGCGTTCTACCTCTACATCCTCGACCCGGACGGCCACCGCATCGAGATCTACACCCAGGACTACTACACGGGCGACCCGGACAACCCGACCGTGACCTGGGACGTGCACGACAACCAGCGCCGCGACTGGTGGGGCAACCCGGTCGTGCCCTCCTGGTACACCGAGGCCTCCTCGGTGCTCGACCTCGACGGCAACGTGGTCGAGGCGGCCGAGCGGGAGGAGCCCTCCGAGATGGCCGTGACCATCGGCGCCGACGGGTTCTCCTACACCCGTCCCGGCGACGAGTCCGGCAGCTACCACGGCGAGGCCGCCAAGGGGTTCAAGATCGGCCACCAGGTCTGACGCTCTCCGGCCGGTCGGCCTCGTCCGGCAGCAAGGGACCCTCCCCCGCACGGGGAGGGTCCCTTCGGTCTGTCGCACCGTCGGCGCAGGGGCGCCGGAGACGCCCGGGCAGGAGAACACCCCGTCGCGTCCGACGCGACGGGGTGTTCTCTGTCCCGGCCGGCTCAGCCGGCGTGCGCGAGCGAGCCGGCGTCCTGCGGGGCCTGCGCGGTGGAGGACTCGTCCTGCACCGTGTTCCGCAGCACGCCCAGGCCGGTCACCTCGACCTCGACCACGTCGCCGGCGTCCAGGAGCCCGCCCTCCCCCCAGAACAGACCGACTCCGCCGGGGGTCCCCGTGACGATGACGTCGCCGGGGTGCAGACGGGTGAAGCCGGTGACGTAGGCGATCAGCGTGGGGATGTCGAAGTACAGGTCCGCGACGGAGGCGTGCTGGCGGACCTCGCCGTTGACGCGGGTCTCCAGGGTCAGCTCGCGGACGTCGCCCAGGTCCGCGGCGGGCACCAGGTAGGGGCCGAACCCGCCGGTGGCCGGGAAGTTCTTCCCGGGGATCCACTGGCTGGCCGCCTTCTGCCAGTCGCGCGCCGAGAAGTCGTTGTAGTTGGCGTAGCCGGCGACGTGGTCGAAGGCCTCCTCCGGGGCCACGTGCCAGGCCTCCTTGCCGATCACCAGGGCCATCTCGCCCTCGTAGTCGAACTTCCCGGTCGAGGCGGGCTTGACCGCCGGGGCCAGGTGGCCCATCTGGGTGTCGGCGAAGCGGGTGAAGACCGTGGGCGCCGTCTGCCCCGTCCTGCCCGACTCCTCCTGATGGGTCCGGTAGTTGACGCCGATGCAGATGATCTTCCCCGGGGCGGTCAGGCAGGGCAGGTGGGAGATCTCCCCTTCGGCGTGGGTGGGGGCGCCGGTCAGGTCGGCGGGCGTGAGCCGGCCGAAGACGCCCTGGACCACCGCCGAATGGAGGGAGGGGGCCAGTCCCTTCCCCGAGGGGCCGAGGTCGTGGACGGTGCCCCGATCGGCCACACCCCACGTGGCCGTGCCGTCTGGCGCCGAGAAGCTGACGTAGTTCACAGAGTTCTCCCATCGAGTCGGGCGGTTGGCGTCCCCGGGCGCCCATCGTGGACGGCGCGCCGCCGAGCGGTGACGTGGACCCCACGGTAGACAGCTGAGATGCATTTGGCAATCAGAAAATATTCTGACGGTGATATTGCGAACAGACTAGAAAAATGCCGTGACGTACGCCATGCTGTGGTGAGGACGATCTCCATGGCTCCGCGGCCACACCGTTCCCGCTCCATGCCGGGAGGGGTTCGACTCTCTGGAAAGGACGAGCACCGATGAGCACTTCCAAGCCGGCTCAGCACATGATCCTGACGACCTTCATGCTTCCTGCGGGCTACCACAAGGACAGCTGGCGGATGGACGGGAGCAGGGCGGAAGAGCTGGGCAACCTCGACTTCGTCCTCGAACTCACCCGGATGGCCGAGGCGGCCAAGCTGGACGCCGTCTTCTTCGGCGATGTCGTCCACGCGAACACCCTGCTGCGCGGCGACATCAAGATGAACGGCTTCTACGAGCCCGTCTCGGTGCTCTCGGCCCTCGCGGCCCGCACCGAGCACATCGGTCTGGTGGGGACGCTGTCCACCTCCTTCACGGAGCCCTACACCGTGGCCCGGCAGCTCTGCGGCCTGGACCACATGTCGGGCGGCCGGGCCGGCTGGAACATCGTGACGTCCTCCGACGGCTTCCAGAACTACGGGATCGAGGAGGCCCCGGATCCGGCGACCCGGTACCGCCGGGCGACCGAGTTCGTCGACGTGGTGCGCCGCCTCTGGGACTCCTGGGACGACGGCGCCGTGATCGTGGACCGCGACTCCGGGGAGTACCTGGACCGGTCCCGCCTGCACCCGATCGACCACCAGGGCGAGTTCTTCGGGGTGCAGGGTCCGCTGAACATGCCCACCAGCCCGCAGCGGCACCCGGTGCTCGCGCAGGCCGGGTCCTCGGGGCCCGGCATGGACCTGGGCTCCTCGGTCGGTGACATGATCTACACCGCACAGCCCCACAAGGAACCCTCGATCGAGTTCTACGCCAGGTTCAAGCAGATGGCCAAGGCCAAGGGGCGCAACCCGGACCACGTCAAGATCGTCCCGGGCATCCTGCCGATCATCGGTGACTCCGAGGCGGAGGCCCGAGCGCTCGCCGACGAGCTGGGCCGGCACGTGCACCTGGAGAACGGGCGAGCGCAGGTCGGCGCCGACCTGCGCATGGACCTGTCCGAGCTGGACTACGACGAGCGAATCCCGGCCGAGTGGTTCCGGAACGACGACGCCTACGGCAGCCGCTACAAGATCTACCGGATGAAGTCCGTGGAGATGGGGATGACGCTGCGCGAGCTGATCGTCGACCTCGCCCGCTCCACCGGCCACCAGTGGATGGCGGGCACTCCCGGCCAGATCGCCGACCGGATGGTCGACTGGTTCGAGTCCAAGGCCTGTGACGGCTTCAACCTGAACTCGCCCTTCAACCCGGGCGGCTTCCGGCTGATCTGCGACAAGCTCGTCCCCGAGCTCCAGGACCGCGGATACTTCCGTGCCGAGTACGAGGGCGCGACCTTCCGGGAGAACCTGGGCCTGCCGGAGGTCTCCACCTCCCTCGTCCCGGCCTGACACCCGAGGTCCCGACCGTGGCGGTGCCGTGTTGCGCCGCCGGGCCGACCGCTGTCGCGCGGCGTCAGCGGGTTCCCGGCCCGCCCCAGAAGCTCAGAGAGGCATGCAGATGACTGAACTGTCCGTGGATCGTGGCCCCGACCTGGAGAGCGCACGAGAGGACTTCCTGCGGCGGGCCGAGGGCATCGTCGGGGCCGAGCACGTGATCCGCCCGGAGGGTGACAAGGGCTACCGGGACCCCTATCCGCTGCAGCCCGGCCGCTCGCCCTGGCCCGGCGTGCGCCCCGCGGACACCGCCGAGGTGCAGGCCCTGGTCCGGCTCGCCAACGAGACCGGCACACCGCTGTGGACGTTCTCGTGCGGCAAGAACCTCGGGTACGGCGGGCCGGAACCGCGGGATCGGGACGTGGTCGCCCTCGACCTGGGCCGGATGAACCGCATCCTCGAGGTCGACGACCGGCTGTGCTACGCCGTCGTCGAGCCGGGTGTGACGTTCTTCGACCTGTTCGAACACGTCCAGGAGCGCGGTCTGAAGGTCTGGCTCTCCGTGCCGGCGCTGGGCTGGGGCTCCGTCATGGGCAACGCCCTGGACCGTGGCTACGGCATGACTCCGCTGGGGGACCACGCCAAGCAGATCTGCGGCATGGAGGTGGTCCTGCCGGACGGCGAGCTGCTGCGGACCGGGATGGGCGCCATGGAGGGGAGCGACCTGGGCCCGATCTTCCAGGGGGGCTTCGGCCCGACGCTCGACGGGCTGTTCACGCAGTCGAACCTGGGCGTGGTGACGCGGATCGGGCTGTGGCTGATGCCGTGGCCGGAGGTCTACGTCAACGGCGACGTCACCGTCGAGCGGGAGGAGGACCTGCCGAAGCTGATCGACATCCTCACCCAGCTGCGGCGCGAGGACGTCATCCAGAACAACGCGCTGTGCGGGAACGTCGTCCGCGCGGTGACCATGAACGGCCCGCGGTCCCGCTGGTACCAGGGGGAGGGGTCCATCCCGCCCGAGCGCCTCGAGGAGATCCGCCAGGAGCTGGGCATCGGCCAGTGGAACGCCAAGTTCGGGATCTACGGGGACAAGGGCCTGGCCGAGCGGCGCCTGGAGATCATCCGCGAGCGGTTCGCGGAGCTGGACGGCTTCACGGTCGACGCCCGGCTCTACGAGGGCGCCGAGGGGGCGCGCGTGGCCTACGGGGACATCGCCGACACGGACCGCACCCAGATGGCCGGCGTCCCCACGCTCAAGCCCCTGGGCACGATCAACTACGTGGCCGAGAACGGGGGGCACATCGACGCCGCCCCGATCCTCCCCGCCCGCGGGGAGGACGTCTGGGAGTTCTACCAGGAGGTCAAGGAGCTGTACACCGAGTACGGCTTCGACCTGTACATCGGCTACCACCTCTATCCCCGCCACATGGTGCACGTGACCATGATCTACTTCGAGAACGGCAACGAGGAGATGCTCGGCCGTGCGCGGGAGCTGTACGGCCGCCTGCTGGATGCCGCACGGCGCCGCGGGTACGCGCCCTACCGCAGCCACATCGACTACATGGACCGGATCGCGGACGGCTTCGACTTCAACGACCACGCGGTGCGACGGTTCCAGGAGCGTCTGAAGGACGCGGTGGATCCGTCCGGCATCCTCGCCCCGGGCAAGCAGGGCATCTGGCCGGCACGGTACCGGGGGGTCAGCTGCTGACCCGGCGGCCCGGGGGCCTCCCGGCGGCGTACGGCTCAGGCCGGCGCCGTGGGGAGGCCCACTTCCACGCCCAGCGTGGTGATCGCCTCGAGGGTGCCCCGGTAGTGGTCCGCCAGCAGTTCGGCGGTGGTCCCGGCGTCACGGGCCAGGGCGGCGTCCAGGATGGCCTGGTGCTCGGCGGACAGGTCCCGGCCGGACCAGTTCGTGGCGCTGGTGGCCCACTGGTTGTACAGCTGGGTCAGGTCGGAGAGCGTGCTGGTCAGGTCGATGAGCACGGGGACCTCGCAGGCGGCCAGGAGCTGGGCGTGGAACGCCTGGTGCGCGGCGGCCCACTCGGCGGTCAGGCGGTTGTCCTCGTCGCGGCTGGGGGTCCGCTCCATCCTGTGGTGCGCGGCCATCAGCTCGCCCTCCCACGCCAGGTCTCCGCGCTCGATGGCCAGGGTGACCCCGAACTGTTCGTTCACGCAGCGCAGCTCGGTGATGTCACGCAGCTCGTCCAGGGACAGGGTGGGGACGAAGAAGCCGCGATTGGGGCGCAGGATCACCAGGCGGTCGCCCGCGAGTCGGGTGAGCGCCTCCCGGACCACCGTGGACGAGGTCTGGAACTGCTCCGAGAGCTGATTGAGCTGGAGCCGGTCACCCGGTGCCCACTGTCCACTGAGCATGTTGTTGCGCAGTTCGTCCCGGATGTGCTTGGAGAGGGTCTCTGCGTCGGTCCGTTTGGCCATGGGGCCAGTCTAGTGCCCTGATTGTGCAAACCCCCACCGAGAAACGCGAGTGCGTCGATCCACAGCATTATGCATTCTGCACCATGTCCATCGCGGATTCGATCTTCGTGCGGTATTGCCTAGGTCACAGCAACATCGTAGACTCAGGGACAGAGAAAATATTCTAAGACTCACAATGCACGACACAGATGGTATGGGAGACAAGATGACTGCGAGGACCGGGGCCCAGTACAAGGCCGGCTTGGACGATGGTCGGGAGGTGTGGCTGGGGGACGAGCAGGTCGACATCACCACCCACCCGGCGCTGGCCCGCTCCGTCGAGGGGATGGCCGGCTACTTCGACTACCAGCACGTCCACGCCGACGAGACGCTGATGCCGGCTCCCCACGGCGGCCGGATGAACGTGTCGCACCTGCTGCCGCGCAGCGCCGAGGACATCCAGCGCCGCCACGTGGCCTTCGACCGCCTGGCCCGCTACTCCGTGGGCATGCTGGGGCGCACCCCGGACTACGTGAACGTGGTGCTCGCCGGGCACGTCTCGCGGCGGGACATCTTCGAGCAGTACGGCGACACGGTGTTCCACGACCGCCTCGCCGCCTACCAGCGTGAGGTCATCGACGGCGACCTGGCCCTGACCCACACCATCGTCCACGCGGCCATCGACAAGTCGGTCGGCGAGTTCGAGGGCGTCAACGAGGACCTGACACTGCGGGTGGTGGACCGGACCGCCGACGGCGTCGTCGTCCGCGGTGCGAAGATGCTCGCGACCCTGGGGCCGATCGCCGACGAGCTCTACGTCTACCCGGCCACGCCGATCCGACCGGGACACGAGGACTACGCCATCTCCTTCGCCGTCCCGGTGAACACGCCCGGCGTTGTCTCCGTGTGCCGTGACTCGTACGCCGTGGACATGGACGTCGCGGACCGCCCGTTCTCGGCCCGCTTCGACGAGCAGGACGCGGTGGTCATCTTCGAGGACGTCCTGGTGCCGTGGCGCCGCGTCTTCATCGACGGCAACCTCGACGTCTACAACCGGATCAACGGGGGCACGGCCACCGGCAACACCCAGCAGCAGACCGCCGTCCGGGCCTGCGTGAAGCTGGAGTTCGCCTACGACCTGTGCGTGCAGATGGCCAGGGCCACCGGCACCGACGCCAAGCCGGACACCGCCGCCATGCTCGGCGAGATCTACTCGTACCTGCGCATCGCCCGGGCCGTGGTCCACTCCGCCGAGGTGAAGTCCTCCGACTGGGGAGGGGGAGCCTGGTTCTGCCACGACGACATCTCCTCGGTGCGCACCGTGATGCCGATCTGGATGGCGCGGGTGAACGACATCATCAAGACCATGGGATCGCACAACCTGCTGGCCACGCCCACGGCGGCGGCCTTCGACCATCCGCGGCTGGGCCCGCTGGTCGAGAAGTACCTGCCCGGAGCCCAGGGCGTCTCGGCCCGGGAGCGTGCACGGATCTTCCGCACCGCCTGGGACTTCGCCGGCTCGGCCCTGGGCTCGCGCAACGAGCTCTACGAACGGTTCTACCTCGGTTCGGTCGGCCGGGCCCGGGCCCTGGACCACCGCAAGGCGCAGGGCAAGGGCGAGACCGGTGCCTTCCGGGAGCTGTTCGAGGAAGCGGGAATCCCCGCGACCGACGACATGGTGCCGCAGTCCGTCGTCGCCACCCACTGAGCCCACCGGCCACGAGAGGAACGAGGAAGCAGACATGTCCTGGGGACTGATCAGCGAGATGGGGCACGTGGGGATCCAGACGACGGATCTCGACGCCTCCGTCCGGGACGCGACCCGACTGCTCGGGTTGAGGGTCACCGAAGAGGCCGGTGACGCCGTGTACCTGGCCGCCGGCGAGGTGCACCACGAGCTCATCTACCGCGAGTCCGACGTCAACGGCGTGGACTCCCTCGGGCTCATCGCCCGCAACGGCGACGCGCTGAGGACCATCCGGCGTCGCGTCGAGGACGAGAACCTCGAGATCCTGTCCGACCGGCCCCGGACGGCCGGGGTGGAGGACGGCTTCAGCTTCGTCGGGCCGGAGGACTACGTCTTCGAGATCGTCGTCGGGCGGCAGGCCGACGTGGCCGCGCAGCAGAGCTTCGGCCCGGACCGGTACGGCCACATCAACTTCCACCCGCGGAACACGCGCTCGATGATGGAGTTCCTCCACCGCGTCCTGGACTTCCGGCTCTCGGACGTGATCGGCGACGACTACGCCTACTTCATGCGGTGCAATCCGGACCACCACGGGATCGCGCTGCTCCCCGGCAAGGGCACCTTCCACCACCACGCGTGGCAGACCCAGTCCGTGGCGGACCTGGCCAAGCTGGGGGACCGGCTCAACAAGGTCGGGCGGGACCTCATCTGGGGGCCCGTCCGTCATGGCGCAGGTCACAACATCGCGGCCTATTATGTAGAGCAGTCCGGTGCGGTCGTGGAGCTGTACACCGACCTGGAGCAGATCTACGACGACGACCGCGAGCCGGTCGTGTGGGGCGCCGAAGACAACTGGTGGAACATGTGGAGCGGCTACCGCCCCCTCGACTTCCGCGACTTCGGCATCCGACCTGTGGTGCGCCGGCTCACGTCGGCCTGACCCGTCCTCACCCACGGTGCTCCCGACGGTGTGGAGCACCCCTATCCCGGCCGGCCGTCATCGCCCCCGCCGGGCCGTCCGGCCCGGCGGCTGCGGCGTGCGACCCCGGTGCATCGTGGCACCCGGAAGTTGGAGACCATGGATCAGCAGAACCCGACCCCCGCGGTCGACGGACACCCGTCGACCCCGAACGACACCCTGAACACCAAGGACCTGCGTCGTGTCCTCGGGTCCAGCATGCTGGGCTCGATCATCGAGTACTACGACTTCATCCTGTACGCGACGGCGGCCTCCATCGTCTTCGACAAGGTGTTCTTCTCCGACCTCGACCCGGCGCCGGCCCTGTTCGCCTCCTTCGGCACCCTGGCCGCCGGATACGTGGCCCGGCCGCTGGGCGGCGTGGTCTTCGGTCACTTCGGTGACCGGGTGGGTCGCAAGAAGATGCTCGTGGTGTCGATGATGATGATGGGCGTGGCCACGATCGCCATCGGCCTGCTGCCCACGCCGGACGTGCTGGGCTGGCTCTCGCCCGTCGCGCTGGTGCTCCTGCGCATGGTGCAGGGGATCTCCGTGGGCGGGGAGTGGGGCGGGGCCACCCTGATGGCACTGGAGCACGCTCCGGCCTCCCGGCGCGGGTTCGCCGCGGCCTTCGCCAACGCGGGCGGTCCGGCCGGCGGCCTGCTGGCCACGCTGGTCGTCTCGGCCACCTCGGCGGTGACCGGCGACGCCTTCCTGGACTGGGGCTGGCGCGTGCCGTTCCTGCTCAGCGCCGTGCTGATCGTCATCGGCATGGTGATCCGGCTCAAGGTGGCCGAGTCCCCCGTCTTCCAGCAGCTGGCCGCCGAGGCGGAGCAGGTCGAGGAGGTCCGCAAGACCCCGCTGGGCGAGATCATCTCCCGGCACTCCAGGACCGTGGCCCTGACCCTGATCGCCAGCCTGGGCTTCTACGCCTGCCAGGGCATCCTCACCTCCTGGGGCGTGGCCCAGGCCGTCAACGGCGGCATCGACCGGGAATGGGTGCTCAACTGGAAGGGCGCCGCCGCGGTGGTCACCGTGGCCGTCTCCTTCGCGGCCGCCCGGATGAGCGACCGCATCGGCCGGCGCACCGTGCTGACCGTCGGCGCGGTCTCGGGGGTCGTCCTGGCCTGGCCGATCCTGGTGATGCTCACCAGCGGCGACCCGTGGCTGTTCGTCGTGGCGATCCTCGTGGGCAACGGCCTGGTCCAGGGGATCCTGGCCGGACCGATCGGCGCGTTCATCTCCGAGCTGTTCCCGCCCCGCGTCCGCTACACCGGCGCCTCCATGTCCTACCAGGTCGCCTCCACCCTGGGCGCCGGCTTCACCCCGATGATCGTGACCGGTCTGATGATCGCCGGCGGGCTGCCGCTGGTGGGCGTCTTCTGGATCGCGGTCCTGGTGGCCGGCCTGATCTGCATCCGGGTCGTCCCCGAGGGGGCCGAGGGGATGCAGAGCACGCACCTGGAGCGGGCCCGGTACAGGACCATCAAGCGCATCGCCACCCGCAACACCCCCCGTCAGACCGTCGGCGCCGGCCGGGGATCCGACCGGGACGGTGCCTGAGGTGCGCGGGAACGGGGTCGGCTCCGTCACGGCGGAGCAGACCCTCACGGACCGGCTGATCCGCCACGCCCACCGGGTCCGGTTCGAGGACCTCGGCGAGACGGTGCTGGAACGGGCCCGTCACCGCATGGTCGACGCCCTGGGGAACACCGTCGCCGGCCACCGGGCCCAGGGGATGCCGGAGCTGGTGGAGACCGTCGCCGGGTGGGGCGGCCGCGAGGACGCCACCGTCCTGGGCGACGGGCGCCGCATCCCCGCCCACCACGCCGCGATGCTCAACGCGGCCCTGATGCGCTCCTTCGACTTCGAACCCGTCGGGGCGGAGGGGCCGGGCCGGCGGCAGGTGGCCGCGCACATCACCGGCACCACCGTTCCCGTGGCCCTCGCCGTGGCCGAACGGGAGGGGACGACGGGCCGGGAGGTCCTCACCGCGCTGCTGGCGGGCGAGGACGTCGCGGCCCGGCTCGCGTTCGGCTCGGGCTTCGACGTCTACTCCGGTCAGGACAACACCGGGACCGTCAACGGCGTGGGGGCGACCGTCGTCGCGTGCCTGCTGATGGGGCTGGACGAGGTCCGCACCCGTCACGCCGTCGGGATCGTGCTGAACCAGCTGGCCGGCACGGTGGCGAGCATCTTCGACCAGGCCAGTGCCTTCAAGCTGCCCATGGCCTTCGCCGCCCGCAACGCGATCACCGCCGCAGAGCTGGCCGCGGCCGGCGTGACGGGCCCGGCGGACCCGCTGTCCGGGAGGTTCGGCTTCCTCGAGACCTACTGCGCGGACCCGGACCCGGCCGTGATGGTCGAACGGCTGGGCGAGGAGTTCTACGCCGACGCCGTGATCAAGCCGTGGTCGTGCTGCCGGGCGGCGCACCCGTCCCTGGACGCCTGCGTCCGCCTCGTGGAGGACCACGGCGTCGACCCCGAGCGGATCGACCGAGTGGTCGTGCACGTCACCCCGCGCACGGCGGCGGGCTTCGTGGGCCGGCGCTTCGCCCCGGGCGACTGCCCGGAGGTCTCGGCGGCCTTCAGCATCCACTACACCGCGGCCGCCGCGCTGACCTTCGGGACGGTGCGCCCCGAGCACCTGGGACCGCGGGCCATGGCCGACCCCAGGGTCCGGCGGCTCCTGGAGCGCATCGAGGTGCAGGGCACCCTGGACGACGCCGAGGTGCTCACGGCCGAGGTCGAGGTGCACCTGTCCGACGGCACCGTCCGTCGTCAGCGGGTCGACTCGCCGCGGGGCGACGTCCACCACGCACCCCTGTCCGAGGCGCAGATCCTGGAGAAGTACCGCCTCAATGCCGCGTTCTCCCAGCGGGTCGACGCCGATCGCGCCGATCAGGCCCTGGGGCTGGCGATGCGGCTGCCGCAGCTGGAGCACGTGCGCGACCTGGTGGGACTGTTCACCCCGGTGACCCGGTGACCCGGTCACCGTGGTGACCCGGCGATCCGGGTGACCACGGTGACCCGTGACCCGGTGACCGCGGTCAGCGCCGGGCCGCCAGGTGCAGCTCGCTGGGCACCTCGAGCGCGGCGCTCGGGCCGCTGAACTCCAGACGCCGGGGGGACAGCGGGTCGAACGCGGCCAGCTCGGCCCCGGCCGCGCGCGGACGGCCGTCCCGGGCGAACCCGAGGAACCACTCCTGCAGCGCCGCCGCGGTGGCCTCGAAGGTCTCCGGGGCGACGCCGTCGAGCATCGGGGCGTCCGCCCACGCCCGGCGATCCCCGAAGAGGAAGGGCAGCGGCATGCAGTGCGGGCTGCCGGCGCCCGGCAGGGGGCTCTGCACGGAGAACCCGGCCAGGTGCACGTCGATCCCGGCCCGGGCGGCCGCCCGGGCCAGCTCCAGGTGGGCCAGGCGGAACTGGTGGAGGGTCATCAGCTCCACCATGCGCTCCTTGCCGGTGCCGTCAGGCCGCTTGTGGTCGATCCACGCGGCCGTGGCGGCCGGGTCCTCGAACCTCGACTCCAGGAAGGCGTCCACGGCCTGCGGCGGGAACGCCGAGTCCGGTGCCGCCCGCAGGAAGGCCGCGGCCTCCTCGGAGGTGGACAGCAGCAGCAGGGACTCCACGTGCAGGCGGGGCGCCGAGCGGTCGTAGTCGTGCAGGTCCTCGGTGACGGGGCCTCCGGCCGCCGGCATGAGGGCCATGCCGCGGCCGGCGTACGCGCGCGCCAGTCCCGTCTGCGCGCCCAGGACGGCCTCGACCGGTGCGCCGGTGAGGCCTCCGGCCTCGGCGAGAGCGCCGCCGAGCAGGTCGCGGCGCTCGCGGAGGGCGGCCGCGGTCAGCGGTGGCTCCCAGGGCAGGCTGATGAGCGCCAGCCGGCGGAAGAGGCCGGCGGCCGCCGGGTCCGTGGCCAGGGCGAAGCCGTACCAGGCACCGGCGGAGTCCCCGGCCAGGGTGATGTTCCCCGGGTCCCCGCCGTAGGCGGCGATCCGGTCGTGGACCCAGCGCAGGGCCTGCAGCAGGTCCCGCAGCGGCCGCTGCGAGGCCGCGACCCCGCCCTGCGGTCCCAGGTGCCCCAGGGCGCCGATCCGGTAGTTCACGGTGACCAGCACGACCGGGCCGCCCTGCACCAGGGCGGGGGAGGTGAACCAGCGGGCGTGGGCCGTGCCGGAGAGGAAGCCCCCGCCGGGGACGAACACGACCACCGGCAGGTCCTGGGCGCCGGCGGGCGCCTGGACGCGGAGCTGGAAGGCCGTCTCGCTCTGCGGCACCTCGCCGTTGGCGCCGCCGAGCAGCGCGTTCAGCGACCCCGGCACCTGTGGGAAGGCCCGTGGGGACTCCGGGGGCAGTCCGTCCGCGGGACCGACCGCGACCGCTTCGGCGAAACGGTCGCCGGGCTCGGCCGGCCGGGCGTACCGGACGACGCGGTCGACGCCCGGCCCGGCCCCCGGGCCGGTCACGGCAGGAACTCGTAGTCGTCCGGCTCGATGCCCTGGGTGATCCGCCAGTACTCCGTGGTCGGGAAGGGCCACACCTGGGAGACGCGGTTGAAGCGGTTCTTGTACCAGGTCCTGACGTAGGGCTGGCCCCAGGTCATCCGGGAGTTCTCGGCGTCCACCCACTCGACGTGCCGGTCGAGGGCCTCCTGCTTCAGGTCCAGGGCCCGGACCTTGCGCTCCAGCAGCTGGTGGACGGCCTCCACCGCGTACTCGGCGGCCCGCTCGATCATGAAGTGCAGGCCGCCGGCGACCACGCCGCCGGTGTTGGGCCCGAGGAGCATGAACAGGTTCGGGAAGTTCGGCACGGTGATGCCGGCGAAGCCCTTGGCGTCCCCGCCCCAGTAGTCGTGGATCTCCAGGCCGTCGCGGCCGACGACCGTGATCGGGTCGAGGTAGTCGGAGGGACGGAACCCGGTGGCGTAGATCACCACGTCGACGTCCAGCTCCCGCCCGTCACCGGTGACCAGCCCGTCCGGGGTGAAGGACTCCAGTCCTTCGGAGATGACCTCGGTCCGGGGGGACTTCAGGGCCGCGGCCCAGACGCCGTTGTCCCGCAGCATGCGCTTGGCCGACGGCGGGTAGTGGGGGACGGCCTTCTCCAGCAGGTCCGGGCGGCCCTCGTACTGCTCCTCCATGCGCCGGACGATCTCCTGGCGGAACTCCTCGTTGGCGCGCGAGACGCTCAGCGGAGCGCCCTCCCATCCCTCCTCGGCGGTGGCGATGTGGAGCCGGCCCTCGATGCCGCCGGCGGTCACCCACAGGCGGAACAGCTGCCCGTAGCAGGGCACCTTGGCGTGGAGCCAGTCCGCGGCCTCGGACATCGGGGCGTGGTAGGTGGGGGCCGGCAGCATCCACGGAGCGCTGCGCTGGAACAGGTACAGCCGGTCCACGTCGCCGGCGATGGCCGGCACGATCTGGTACGCGCTGGCTCCCGTGCCGATCACCGCGACCCGCTTGCCCTTGAGGTCCACGCCGTGGTCCCACTCCTGGGAGTGCATCTGGGCCCCTCGGAAGGTGTCCTGGCCCGGCCACTGCGGGACGTGCGGGTGGTCCAGCTGGCCCACCCCGGTGATGACGGCGTTGTAGCGGCGGGTCTGCTCCGCGCCGTTCCGGGTGCGGGTGGTGGCCAGCCAGGTCGCCGACCCCTCGTCCCAGACCGCGCTCACGAGCGAGGTCTGCAGCTCGATCCGATCGGTGAACCCGGCCTTCTCCGCCACGGTCTCCAGGTAGTCGAGGACCTCGTGCCCCTGGGCGAACTGGTGCGGCCAGTCGACCCGCTGGGCGAAGGAGAAGCTGTAGCCGTAGGTGGGGGTGTCCAGGCGCACGCCGGGGTAGTGGTTCTTCCACCAGGTCCCGCCCACACGGTGGGAGGCCTCGATCCAGGTGAAGGGCAGGCCGGCCTCCTGCAGGCGGTAGGCGGCCGCGATGCCGGCGATGCCGGCGCCCACGATCAGGGTCTCGAAGGGCTCCGCCCCCGGATCCGCCCGGTAGTCCTCGTACCGCCAGTCCGGTGAGCCGTTGCGGTCCGGGGCCAGGGCGAACTCGTGCTTCATCTGGCCCATCCAGTTGGGGTCCCGCTCCGTGCGGCCGCCGGTGAACCAGTTCAGCACGGTGTCGGTCTGCGCGGGGCTGAGCGGCTCGAGCGAGCCGGGGCCCTCGTCCCGCAGCCGCCGCAGCCCCTCGAGTGCCAGCTCCTGCGCCCGGACCACCTGATCGGCGGTCAGGCCTCCGTGCGGCTTCAGCGCGGTCCCCATGGGCGGCAAGGGGGGCGAGAGCTCCGGGGGCAGCAGGGCGGTGTCCCGCAGGGCGGTCGCCAGGGCGGCCAGCAGGACCGGCGCCTCGGCGCCGGCGATCATCCGGCGCAGCGTGTCGTCGTCCTCGGTGATCTGCGGGTGGTCGTCGTTCCAGTACAGGTCGCCGTGTGTCGGTCGGGCGGCCAGCGGGGTGCTGAGAGCGGTCATCGGTCCTCCTGGGGAGTGCTTCGGGGCCTGGCGGGTGCGGTCAGGCGGTCGGTTGGCGGGCGGCGCGGACGCGGTCGTCGACGTGGGTGCGCAGCCCCGCCACGACCTGCGCCTGCTCGGCGGGGGTGAAGACGGCGGCCACGTACCGGTCCGGGCGCACCACCACGAGGACCGGCTCCCCGGGAAGGCCGGCGGTCAGGATCTCGCGGTCCTCCCGGACGCGGACGACGTCGGCCCTGTCCCCGCGCCGTGCGGTGGCGTCGGTGTCCGGCCCGTCCAGGCGGACCAGGGCGGCCCCGATCCGGGCGAAGTACGGGTCCAGGCCGTCGGGGTCGGCGCCGAGGCCGAGCACGGACCAGCCCCGGCCGAGGTGGGTGTCGAGGCCGGCGGTCCGGCCGGAGGGGTCCGTGACCGTGGGCTGGCTCAGGGCCCGCCCCGCCGTGATCCCGGGGAGCCCCTCGGCGGCCCCGCCGGCCCGGACGGTGACTCCGCCGGAGTAGTCCGGCGGGGTCACGAAGCGCATGCCGGCCAGGTAGGCGTGCACCGGGGGAGCCTTGCGCAGCAGCCGGAGGGCGGCGTCGCGCAGCCGGGTGCCGAGCGGGTGCGTGGCCATGACCACGGCGCCGATCCGGCGCGAGAGCTTCATCATCTGCGCGCCGTGGACCCGGCGCTCGATCTCGTAGGTGTCCAGGAGCCGGTCCGTGGCCCCGCCCCGGACGGCGTCGACGAGCTTCCAGGCGATGTTGGAGGCGTCGCGGACGCCCGCGTTGAGGCCCTGCCCGGCGAAGGGCGGCATCAGGTGCGCGGCGTCCCCGGCCAGGAAGACCCGGCCGGAGCGGTACGACCGGGCGACCCGCTGGTGGGCCACGTACACGGCCGCGCGCCGGATGTCGGCGGGGTCCAGCTGCGGGCGGAAGGGCCGCAGCAGCTCCCGGATCTGCGCCGGCGTGGTCATCTCGTCGGCGTCCTCGTGGTCGAAGAGCATGAACTCCAGCCGCAGGCGTCCCTTGACGCCGGGGACCAGCACGTACGGGCGCCGGCCGTCGCAGTGGAACTCGGCGTACGGTTCCCGCTCGGCGGGCTCGTTGAGCAGGTCGATCACGATCCACCGCTGGGGCTGGGTCGAGCCGACGAGGTCGACCCCTACGGCGGTGCGGGTGAAGCTGCGCCCGCCGTCGGCACCGATCAGCCAGCCGGCGGTCAGGACGCGCCGTCCGTCCGGGGTGTTCACCCCGAGGGTGACCCCCCCGGCGTCCTGGGTGAGCTCCGTGGCCTCGGTGCCGAGCAGGAGTTCCAGGCCCGGGTGGGCCACCGCCCGGTCGAAGAGCAGCTGCTCGAGGATCGGCTGGTCGAACTGGGTCTTGGCCGGGTGGCCGAGCCGGGACGGAGCCGGCCGCGCCTCGGCCAGCAGGCACTCGTCCAGGCCGAAGTAGCGGCTCCCGGTGTCCAGCAGGGACTCCGCCTTGAGGTCGTCGGCGATCCCGATCCGCTCGAACACCCGGAAGGACTCGTCCTGCAGGCTGATGGCCCTCGGAAGATCACCGGGGGCCGTGGACCTCTCCACGACCGTGGTGCGCACCCCCGCATCGGCCAGCAGCAGGGCGGCGGTCAGACCGACCGGACCGGCCCCCACCACGATGACCGCGCGCTCCGCGTCGAATCGGTTCTCCACTCTGCCTCCTTGCCGTCGACGGCCTCGCACTGCGGGGCCGGGGTGCTTCCTGCGGTGGCGTCCCGGGCCGCGTGCTGCGGCGGGGTAATGCACATCACATCCGATATAACAGTAAAGCAGGCATCATACAAAGGTCAAGAAAGAATACATTCTGTACGTCGAGTATGAATGTCTTCGCTGCGATCCCGCAGGGGAGGCATCGGGGCTCAGCCTCCGATCGGAATGGACTCTCCGTCCACGGGCACCAGCAGCTCCCCGGAGAACGTGGTGGCGGCCCGCTGCCAGGTCTCGGCCGGCGCATGGGCGGGCACCAGGTGGTGCAGCGCCAGGGTGCGGACCTGTGCCGCGCCGGCGATGCGCCCGGCGTCCTCCGGCGTCGTGTGCGCTCGCCGGTGGTGCCCCATGCTGGCGGCCAGGTCCTTCTCCGTGGGGGCCCGGTAGCTGCCGGCCACCGCGTCCAGATCGATGGCCTCGTGGAGGAGCAGGTCGCAGCCCGCCGCGAGCCGGACCAGGTTCTCGCTGGGGGCGGTGTCCCCGGAGACCGTGACGGAGCCGTGGGCCGAGTCGAACCGGAAGGCGAAGGCCGGTGCCACCGGCCGGTGCTGGACCAGGGTCGCGGTGACCGTGACACGTCCGTCCCGGAAGACCTCCAGCGGGTCCATGGCGGGATGGTTCGCCCCGTCGGGGTGGAAGCCCACGTGGGGCGGGACGGTGATGTCCGCGCCGCGGAAGACGCGGGACAGGTCCGGAGCGCGGGAGTCCCGTCGACGGTCGTTCAGGTCGGTGGCGTGGGCGCGCAGCAGCAGCTCGACCAGGTCCGCGGTCCCCGGCGTCGGCGCGTCGGGGAAGATCGGCTCGGGGTCCTCCTCCGCGGGGTCGGATGCCGGCGGCAGCACGCCGCGCCGGCCCGGTCCCAGCACCGGGACGGTCCGGTCCGGACGGCCGCGGAGGGCGAGGCCGCCCAGCACCATGACGGTGTTGAGGTCGATCGTGTGGTCCGAGTGGTGGTGGGTGATGAAGATGCCCGCCAGGTCCGTGAAGCGCAGCCCGGCCTCGGCCATGCCCAGCCCCACGCCGTGCCCGCAGTCCACGAGGTAGACTGCGGAGTCGACGACGACGGCCGTGGCGATGCCGCTGTGGTGGCGCGAACCCTGGCGCGGGCGCAGCAGCGGTCCTCCTGCGGTGCCGAGGGTGACGACGCGCATGCCCCGGTCCGGTTCCTGTCCCACGGTGCTCCTCCGTCCGATCGGTTCCGCTCGGTTTCGCTCGGCCCCGGACGCCGGCGACGGCCCGTGGTCCTCCGGGGCGCCCCGGGTGGTCCCACGTCATGGGTCAGCGGTGAGGGCCACCGGGTGCCGGAGGCCCTCACCGCCGGGTGGGTGTCAGCCGAAGATGCCCGCGATGACCGGCTGACTGGACCTCTGCCGGTCCGTGACGTCCGCCAGGTCCGGCCGCGGGAGCTGCGGCACGTCGGCCGGGTTCTCGAACTCGAGCTCCACGTCCTCGGCGTTGGTCACCGGCCCGTGGCCGGCCTGGGCCTTGATCTCGTTGGCCTCCGGCGAGTTCAGCCAGGTGGTGAGCAGCTGGGCCGCGTCAGCGTTCTCGGCGCCGTCGATGACCCCGGCGTACCAGTAGGTCGCCCAGTTGCCGCCCTCGACGGGGTAGGTGATCTCCACCGGGGCGCCGTCGCCGGACAGCGTCAGGTAGTTGCCCATGGCGCCCATGAGGCAGACGTAGGCGCGGCCCTGGACCACGGCGTTGTGGCACTCCGCGGTGTTGGACGCGATGACCACGTCCTGGTCGGCCAGCTGCTCCAGGTAGCCGGCTCCGAGGGAGTCGTCGTTGAGCACCAGGTCGGCCCACTGCATGCCGCCACCGTCGGTGGCGGGATCGGTCATGGTGATCCTGCCCTTCAGCGCCGGGTCGAGCAGGTCCTCCCAGCTCTCCGGCACGACGCCCGGGTCCTGGCGGGTGTCGTACACGAACCCGCGCGGCGAGGCGGAGACCGCGGTGAGGGTTCCCCCCTCGAGGGAGAACTGCGGGTCGCCGGTGAGATCCTCCGCGTTGAACGGGCGGAACTCGGTGAAGTAGTCCCGGTCGGCGAGGGCCACGGCGCCGGTGTCGCCGGTGATGACCGCGTCGGCGATGCGCTGCCCGGAGGCCTGCTCCTGCGACACCTTGGTGTCCAGCTCGGCACCGACGATCTGCAGGGGTTCGACGCGGATGTTCGGGAAGCGCTCCTGGAACCCCTCGAAGACGGCCGGCCAGGTGGCGGTCAGCGGGGTGTAGACGTTGACCGTGGTCTGACCGTCCTCGACCGCCGCCGCGTACATCTGCTCGAACTCCGCCATGGCCTCGGCGCCGCCCAGGCCGGCCTCGGCGTCGACCCCCTCCCGTTCCCCCAGACCCTCGGAGGCCGGGGCGGAGCCGCCGCAGCCGGTCAGCGCGAGAGCGGAGGCGAGTCCCAGTGTCGTGAACAGGGTGCGTGATTTCATGTGTGGACCTTTCGTGAGGATGGTGCGAAGGGATCAGCGGGGCAGGCAGGCCAGGGAGTCGGGCGGGATGGCGGCGGTGACCGCCTCGCCGCGGGACGGCGCACCGCCGGGCCAGATGTTGGCGACCTCGGCCGTGCGCAGGGACACGGAGAAGCGCTGGGGGCCCATCTCGAGGACGTAGATGTACTCGTCGCCGAGGTAGACGATGTCGACCACGGTGCCGGTGAACCGGTTGGGCATCGTCTCGGCGGGTTCGCCCATGATGACGGAGGCCGACCGCATCGCGACCTCGACCGGGTCCCCCTCCGCCAGCCCGGCTCGCGGCGGGCAGTCGAGGCGCAGGTGGGTGCCGTCCAGGCGGACGGCCACGCCGTGCGCGGCCGAGGTGACGACGGTCGCCCTCAGGAAGTTGTCGTAGCCGACGAAGTCGGCCACGAAGTGGGAGACGGGGTGCCAGTAGATCTCCCGTGGCGTGCCGACCTGTTCGATCCGGCCCTTGTTGAGCAGCACGATGCGCGTCGACAGTGAGACGGCCTCCTCCTGGTCGTGGGTGACGTAGACGGAGGTGGTCCCCACGCGGCGGTGCGTGTCCCGCAGCTCGGTGCGCATGTCCTGGCGGAGCCGGGCGTCCAGGTTGGACAGCGGCTCGTCGAACAGCAGCAGGCGGGGGTCGGCGACCAGGGCACGGGCCAGCGCCACGCGCTGCTGCTGACCGCCGGAGAGGTCCGTGGCCATGCGGCCGGCGTACTCGTCCAGTCCGACCAGCTCCAGGACCTCGCGCACCCTCCGTGCCCGGTCCGGCACGCTGACCTTGCGCATCCGGAGGGGGTAGCCGACGTTGGCGGCCACGGACATGTGGGGCCAGAGCGCGTAGCTCTGGAAGACCATCCCGATGTCCCGCTTCTCGGGTGGGACGTGCCGGTTCTCGGCCGGGGCGTCCACCACCTCGCTCCCGATGGAGACCCGCCCGCCCGTGGGGCGTTCCAGCCCGGCGATGCAGCGCAGGGTGGTCGTCTTGCCGCATCCGGACGGGCCCAGGAGCGTCAGGAACTCGCCCTCCTCGATCTCCAGGTCCAGTGACGGCACGGCGGGTGCCGCCTTGGGGGAGTAGCGCTTCTCCAGGGACTCGATGCTCACTCTTGCCATGGGTCTTCCTATCGGGTGGAGGCCGCGCCGACCGGGCGGGCGTCGTCGGTGGTCGGGGTGGGGACAGGGGCGGCGGCCGGCTCGGCCGGCACCGGTTCGGGCCGGACCGCGTCCACCAGGGCGCCGCGGGACCTCGTCCGGCGCTCGGCGCGCCGGCGCAGGAGGCGTCCGAGGCCCAGCAGGATCGCCCCGCCGAGGGCCAGCAGGACCAGCAGGACCAGCAGGAGGGCGGCGGCACGGGAGCCGTTGCCGAGCTGGGTGTAGTAGTTGTAGACCAGCAGCGAGACGGTCTCCGTGCGGGTGCTGGACAGCAGGATCGGGATGTCCAGGCTGCCGGCGGCCATCACGCCGGAGATGAACCAGGACGCCAGGAACGTGGGGCCGATCAGGGGGATGACGATCGTGGCCATCATGCGGGGGGCGGAGGCGCCGCTCACGCGGGCGGACTCCTCCAGCTCGACGCCGAGCTGGCCGACCGGGCCGCTGGTGGCGCGCTGGGCGATCGGCGTCACCACGATGATCAGGGCGATCAGCACGATCCAGACCGACCCGTAGAGGTTCCGCAGCCCGGGCACGCTCAGGTAGGCCCAGGTGATGGCCAGCGCCAGGACGATCCCGGGGACCGCGACGACGGCCCAGACGACGAGCTCGGGGACCTTGGCCAGCCGGTGCTTGCTCCGCAGCGCCACGTAGCTGATGAGCACCGCCAGCGCCGTGGCGAAGAACCCGCCGACGACGCCGACGAAGAAGGTGTTCTCCAGGGCGTTCAGCACGCTCGGCGATCCGAAGAGGTCGACGTAGTGCTTGACGGTGAACCCGGTGACGCCCAGGACCGGCTGGAGCGAGCCGATGACGAGCTGGGCCAGGGGGAGCAGCAGCGCCACGGCGGTGTACAGCAGGAACAGTGCCAGGCCGGCCCACTTCCAGGCGCCGATGTCCTCCCGCTCCAGGCGGTAGGCCTTGCCGGTCACGGTGATGAACTTCCGGTTGCCGAGGGCCCTGGACCGCACCAGCACGAGCAGGTAGATGATGGCGATCAGCAGCAGGGCCAGCGCGCTCGCGGAGTCGTACCGGATCGGTGTGGTGGCGAGGAAGTCGTAGATCTGCGTCGGGAAGACGTAGATCCCGGCCGGCACCCCCAGGATGAGGGCGACGTCGAGCTGACCCAGGGAGTTCACGAAGCCGAGGATCGCCAGGCCGGAGAGCGTGGGCAGCAGGATCGGGATGTTGATGTCCAGGAACAGTCTCAGCCGGTTGGCTCCGGACAGCAGGGCCGCTTCCTCCATCGAACGGTTGAGTGCCCGCACGGGGCCCAGGAGCAGCAGGTACATCACCGCGATGCCCTTCAGGCCGCTCACCAGGATCAGCCCGACCCAGGAGAACGCGTCGAGGCGGGGCCGGCCGTCCGCGTCCGTGCCGAGCACCTGGGTGATCAGGCCGGTCGGGCTCGTGAGCATGCCCCAGCTGATCGCGAAGAAGAGCGTGGGGATGGCGAAGATGGTGATCATCGTGACGGTGATGGCCCGGGCGCCCGGTGTGTTGGTCCGGGTGGACAACCAGGCGAAGACGAACCCGTCCACGAGGCCGATGGCCTGCACCCCGACGGCGTAGAGCACCGAGGCCCACAGCGTCTCCCAGGTGGCGGGGTCCCCGTAGGCGTTCGCGAACCCCGAGAGGCCGAGCTCGCCGCTGGTGCCCGGCTGGCCGCTGCGGAAGGCGCCGTAGACGAGCATCAGCAGCGGGTAGCCGAAGAACGCGCCGATGAACAGCAGGAACACCAGCAGCAGCGGACTGGCTGATCTGAGTCGGTTCACGATGGCTTCTCCATGATCTCTCCGAGGTACCGCGTGGTCTCACGGGTGCAGGTAGGGGACTGTGACCCATCCTGCGTGTGATTTATGACACTGTCAACGGATTGTGCATAATCTGTCTCAGAAAATCTTGTCTGGATTGCACTTGCAGTCACATGAGTGAACTACTTGCGACGTAGGGGTAGCGTGATCTGACTCACGAATATATTCTGACATCAACAGTGCAAACTGTCGGCCGAGTGGGCCGGTCATTCCACGCCACGAGGAGGACACCATGAGTGAAAGCACTCTCGAGACCCCGACCACCTTCGACCCCCGGGCATTCCGCGACGTCATGGGCCACTATCCGACGGGCGTGGTGGTCGTGACCGCCGCGGTCGACGGTGCGCCCGTGGGCATGGTCGTCGGCACCTTCAGCTCGGTCTCCCTGGAGCCGCCGCTGGTCTCCTTCATGCCGATGACGACCTCGTCCTCCTACGCGAAGCTGCGGGCGGCGGACCACGTGTGCATCAGCGTCTTCGCCCACGACCAGCTCCAGGCGTGCCGGACGCTCGCCTCGAAGGATCCGGAGAAGTTCGACAAGGTGGAGTGGACCCCGTCGTCCGTGGGGGCGCCGATGATCGCCGGCGCCGTCGCGCACATCCACGGCCGGATCGACCGCGAGGTCGAGGCCGGGGACCACTACATCACCCTGGTGGCGGTGGACGACGTCGCGGTGAACCGTCCGGTGACCCCGCTGCTCTTCTTCCAGGGCGGCTACGGGGGGTTCTCGACCACGGGGCTCTCCGCGCACGTGGACGAGTCGATGATCTCCGCGGTCAGGATCGCGGAGGCGGCCCGCCCGCAGCTCGACCGGCTCGCGCAGCGCTTCGGCTGCTCGGCCGCCGCGCTGGTGCAGATCAGCGCGCTGGACCAGACGATCGGCGCGACCTCCTACGGCGGGGACAGCGACGCCGACGAGCGCATCGGCGTGCGTGTCCCCCTCATCCCGCCGCTGGGCGAGGCCGCCGTGGCCTGGAGTCCCGACCAGGTGGACCGCTGGGTCTCCCGGATCCACCCGCAGGACGAGCAGGTGGCCGGCGCCTACCGCGAGGCCGCCGGGCGTGTGCGTGCCCAGGGCTACGCCATCTCCCGCGTGGACCACGATCCGGACGGCTACGCCCGGCTGGGGGAGGCCCTCAGCGAGTACGCCGGCGGCGAGCTGACCCCGGCCCGGGACCGGGCCGTGCGCACGACCATCGCCGGCGCGGGCCACTTCTTCGGCGGCTCCGTCAGCGCGTCCGACACGGGGGTCGACCTGGCGAGCGTGGTGGTGCCGGTGTTCGCACCGGACGCCGGTGGGCCCAGCAACTCGGGCCTGGTGCTGCGGCTCTGCCACCTGCCCAGCGGTGTGGACGGCGCCACGGTGGCCGAGTGGGTCCACGTCATGCAGGGTGCGGCCGCCGAGGTCACCGAGACGCTGCGGACCGGCGCCCGCAAGGACTACGCCCGCTACGCCGCCGCCGGCCTCCGGGGCGCCTGAGGGAGGGCCGCGGGGCGCCGCGCACCACGAAGGCCGGCCGGAGC